>JAFSHJ010000157.1 GCA_017440425.1 Oscillospiraceae bacterium
AGATCCCCGACTACAAGGATGCCTCCACCCGCGTGAACGAATCTAAGTACCAATACTGCGTTTCCACCCAAAACGACCCCACCGGCGAGACAAAAGTTTACATCCGCGAGCTTGTTTCTCTCGGTTATAAAAACTCCTCTGCAGTTGCAAAAAACGTTTTTGCATGGAAGGCTGACATCACCATGAAGGCTTCCCTGAGAATCGGCTCCATGACGGGTGTTTCCTTCACCGCAAAACTCCGCGGCGGCGACGATACCTCCACCAAGGTCAAATTCGTTGTGACAGTTCAGGGCGAAACTCTTACCTGCTGCGATGATAAGCTTTACAAAGCCGGCGATGAACCCAGCTGCCAGATCACCAACAGCATGATGGATATTACACAACTCCGTTTCGCTGTCCGTGCCTACGACAGCAAGGGCAACCTCATCGGTCAGGCCAACGGCATTCCCGAAGGATTTTAATCTTCTCTCTTAAACTAAACGACCCCTCACAGCGTCAGCCGTGAGGGGTTTGGTTTTTGTCGCACTGTTACGCCGCCCTCTTACCCCGCCTTTCGGCGGGGCACCGTCCTGCGGACGGTGAGAGGGCGGCGGTTGTATTTTTATCAATCGCAGAACTGATCATAGATCACCGAAACGGCACGGTCTGCTTCATTCTGATCAATGATGACGGAAATTTTGATCTCGCTGGTGGCAATCATCTGGATGTTGATGTTAGCATCGCTGAGAGCCTCGAACATTCTTGCTGCAACACCCGGGTTGGACTGGATGCCTGCGCCCACAACGGATACCTTGGAGATGTTTTCGTCGCAGACGACCTCTTTGGCTTTGAGAGATGCGAGGATATCGTTGAGGATGGCTATTGCGTTGTCCTTCTCCTCTTTGGATACGGTGAAGCTCACATCCTTGGTGCCGTCTCTGCCGATGGACTGCAGAATGATATCCACGTTGATGTGCTTTGCGGCAAGGGACGAGAATATTTTGTGAGCCATCCCCGGTTTATCCTGAACACCGATTATAGAAATGCGTGCGATATTGCTGTCCTTCGTCACGCCTTTGATAAGCATTTTTTCCACTTTTGCAACCTCCCTGACGATCGTGCCGGGCTTTCTCTCAAGGCTGGAAAGCACTTCGATCTCAACATTGTATTTTTTCGCCATTTCCACCGAGCGATTGAGCAGCACCTGTGCACCCAGCGTTGCTATCTCCATCATCTCGTCGTAGCTTATCTCTTCCAGCTTTTTGGCGTTTTTAACCTTTCTCGGGTCTGCCACATATATTCCGTCCACATCGGTGAATATCTGGCAGCGGTCCGCTTTGAGCGCCGCCGCAAGAGCCACCGCACTGGTATCGGAGCCGCCTCTGCCAAGAGTGGTTATGTCGTCGTATCTGTTTACGCCCTGAAAACCTGCAACAATGACGATGTTTCTCTTGGAAAGCTCGTTCTGTACCCTCTCGGTGTCTATTCTGCGTATTCTTGCATTGGAGTGTGCCGAACTTGTTACAAAGCCTGCCTGCCATCCCGTCAGCGAAATTACGGGATATCCCAGCTTTTCAATGGTCATTGCCAGCAGGGCAGAGGACATCTGCTCTCCTGCGGAAAGCAGCATATCCATCTCTCTTCTGGACGGTGCATCGTTCAGCTCCGCTGCTTTTTCTATAAGTTCGTCGGTGGTGTCGCCCTGGGCGGAAACCACCGCCACCACGCTGTTGCCTGCGGCATAAGTTTCTGTAATTATGTTTGCGACGTTCCTCAGCCTTTCCGCATTCTTAACGGAGGAACCGCCGAATTTCTGTACTATAAGTCCCATTTTTGTTCTCCGTACCTATAAAAAGTAAAAGCTGTGAGATGCGCTCTCACAGCTTTCATTATAAATGTTGAGTGCACTTCTGTCAATGCCGAATTTATGTTTTTATCTATCCAGCACACGGATAGCCGCAACGGTGTCAACACCCTTTTCGGCAAGCTGCTCCTTCCATGCTGCAAGAGCATCGTAGGAGATGACGGGGGTGATGACGGCAACCTCGTCTTTGGGCTGTCTCTCACGGTAAAGCACCTGTGCACCGTCAATGGCTGCTGCAGCATTTGCTGCTTCTGCGCCGATGAGTCTGATATAGAAGCGGTGCTCGATCTCACCGTGGGGAACTGTCTCGTCGCATCCGGTATCTGTCCAGAACATGGTCTTTGCGCCTTCGCTGCCCTTTGCGGCATCGATGACGTCAGCCATAACTGCGGAAGCGGTGGGGAGCTTGCCTGCGCCCTTGCCGTAGAACACGACGTCGCCGGTGGCATCGCCGCAGACAAGGATTCCGTTGAACACATCGTCAACACCGGAGAGCTGGCTCTCTGCGGGAACGAATGCAGGGGAGACCTCTATCTCAATGCGGCCGTCCTCACGCTTGGAGGTGCTGCCGATGAGCTTGATAACGCCGCCGAAGCTGCTTGCATATTCCACATCTTCTGCGGTGACGTTGGTGATGCCTTCTGTGGTGACGTATTTGGGATAGACGTGCTTGCCGAATGCAATGGCTGCAAGGATGCAGATCTTGCGGCAGGCATCGTGACCGAGGATGTCGGCATCGGGGTTTCTCTCTGCATAACCCAGCTCCTGAGCCTGCTTAAGAGCTGTCTCAAAGCTGAGTTTATCGTGGATCATCTTGGTGAGGATGTAGTTTGTGGTGCCGTTGAGGATTCCCTCTACGCCGTAAATTTCGTTTGCGGCCAAGCACTGGTGAAGGGGATGGATGATGGGGATACCGCCGCCAACGCTTGCTTCAAACAGGAACATTACGCCCTTGTCACGGGCGATCTGCAACAGCTCTGCGCCTTTTTCTGCAACCAGCTCCTTGTTGGAGGTGACGACGCTCTTGCCTGCCAGCAGGCTGCGGCGGACAAAATCATATGCAAGACCGATTCCGCCGATGGTCTCAACAACAATGGCGATCTCGGGATCGTTTTCGATGATGTTAAAATCCTTAACGAATTTGCTCTCGTATTCATTGCCGGGGAAATCACGGATATCAAGAATATACTTGATGTCCATCTCTGCGCCTGTTCTGCGCTTGATGGAGGCATAGTTCTTATAGAAAACCTCAACAACACCGGAACCTACCGTGCCGTATCCCATTACTGCAATTTTTTTCATTTCCACTTCGTTTTCCACCTTTATTTTAATTTACTTTGTGTCATATCAGCTTAACTTCCAGCACGCCGTCTATTCCGTTTATCCTTGAAAGCAGCGTACCTTCCGATATCTTTGCATCCGACATTCGCATGGCGATGACCACCGGTGCCACCGAATCCTGCGGAATGTTCTGGTTTATGGTGAGGATGTTTGCCCCGGATTTCCACAAACAGTCCAGCACTCCTGCCAGCACGCCCGGCTTGTCCTCCAGCGAGAGATAGCAGGTGACCATGGAATCCTCCATCCTGCGCTCGTAGACATTGACCATATCGCGGTATTTATAATATACGCTTCTGGAGATGCCTGCCTGGCGGGTTGCATCCGTTAAGTTTTTGGCCTTGTTCTGCGCCAGCAGCCGCTTCACCTCGATGACCCTGAGGTAAACCGACGGCAATGCCTTTGAATCAACTATAAGGTATTTAGCGTCCTCCAAAATAGTCCACCTTCCAAATACAGTTGTATTACCTAAGAATACAATTTTAACATTTAGCCCCCATTTTCTCAACCTTCATTTTTTTAAAATATCTCTTAAATCCTCTCATTTTCTCCGTTTTAATCCTTTTTGCTTGCCATCTCGCATATAATACCAATATCTTCTATGTGTGGCGACCGCCTTTGGGCGGAAAAACTAATTAAAACGGAGGTGTTTCAATTGCAAAAAGACAAAACAGCGACTTTGGATGGCAGGGAAGACGTGCTGGCCAAAAGAAGACGCTTTTTAATAAATTTCGGTTATTTTTCTGCCGTTGCGCTGATAATATGGCTGTGCGCCGCCCATCTTGCGGAGCTGCTGCTGCCTTTTTGGGCGGGACTTTTCATTGCGCTCGCCCTCAAGCCTGCGGTGGATGCGCTGTCTTCGCTGCTGAAGCTGAAGCGAAAACCCATGGCATTTGCCCTCACCTCGCTGATGTATCTCTCTGCGGCGGGGATACTGTCGCTGCTGCTGCTTTTCACCGCGACCTCGGTGGGCAGACTGCTGGCAGGTCTGCCGGAGATATATTCCGACAGCATCCTCCCCGCCATCGAGGGGCTGGAGCAGCTGATAATACGGTTTGGGGGAGAGCGGCTGCTCGCCTATTTCGCAAGCGGCGGACTTTCCGCTTTGGGCGAGCAGCTTGCCGCAGAGGTGCTGGAGCATGGTGCCGCTCTTGCGTCGTCGCTGCCCTCTGCGCTGCTGACCGCCACCTTCACCATTGTGTTTTCGCTGTTCATCTGTGCAGATTACAACAACGTCACCGGATTCATTGCCCGTCAGCTGCCAAAAAAGCACCGCCAGCTGCTGTTTGATGCAAAATCCGCTCTGCTGCAGGGGATAGGCAAAATGCTGGGTGCCTATCTGCTGCTGATGTTCATCACTTTTGCGCTGCTTCTGCTGGCTTTTTGGCTGTTGGGGGTAAAATCTCCCTTTGCGGTGGCGGCTGTCACCGCCGTTCTGGATGCGCTGCCGCTGTTTGGGGTGGGGGTGCTGCTGGTGCCCTGGGCTGTCACGGAATTTTTGCGCGGCAACTTTGCCATGGGCGCCGCCCTGCTGCTGACCTTTGCGGTCATAACCCTGCTGCGCAACCTGCTGGAACCCCGGCTGCTTGGCAAAAACACCTCTTTGGATCCCGTTGCGGCGCTGCTTTCCATCTATCTCGGTTGGCGGCTTTTCGGGTTTGCCGGGCTGTTTTTGATGCCGCTGGTGTTTTTGGTGCTGTGCAGGCTGTGTGAGACGGGAAAGCTTAAGCTTTGGGTGAGAAAATCCTGACAATTATCTTTGCAAATGCTTTGATTTGGCTGCAAAATATGATATACTATAGATAATTATAGCATTTTTTAAAACAAACATTCACACTCTTGCTCCGGAGGCTTTGATAATGATAGAACAACAGATATACACCAGACTTTCCGATTCCCGCGAGGGCGGCGGATTCGGCACCGTTGCCGCATCTCCCGATCTCTCTCCTGCGGATCTTGCTTCCTTTGAAGCTCTGTGCAGCTATAACGTACCCTTTAAAAAGATAAATTCCGCCAAACCCGAAAACAACCCCAAGATCCGTTTTCTTGCGGTTAAAGATAAATATGCGGTGATTGGACAGAGCGTTTACCGCAGCGACGACGGACGCTCCACCTTTTTGACCCACAACTACATTGCGGACATCAGAGAAGACCCCGATTTCTTCAACAACATTTCGCCGCTTGTCTCCGCAGAGGGCTTCCTCTCCGAGCCGCCCGTCGACGGTAAGCTGGAGGCTATAGAGAAGATACCCTGCCCCGAGCTCAACTATCTGCTGGACAAGGATTCCGTCTTCTACAAAACCGGTCTCACCGACGGTCTTTTTGCCGCACTTATCGCATCCGTATTCTCTGCCATAAGTCATTCCCGAAAAATTTTCATCTCGCTGCCCTGCGCCACAAACGATATTGACAAAAACGCCCGTGCTCTAATGCGCCTGCTGTTTGCCGCAATTCCCCCCGCTCTCCGCAGCGAAATGAGCTACACCACCTATTTTTGCGAAGGCTCCACCAACTCCGGCATACGCATCTATTTTGCGGATGCCTCTCTGCTGCCCGAAGCCGGACCTATCACCCAGATTGGCGACCGCAGCACCAAGCAGGACTGCGTTTTCGATTTGAAAAATTCCCGCATTCAGAATGCGGATTCCGGCAGAAACAGCATGTATGTCTCCCACACCCTGAAAAACCTGAGCACCAACAACGCTCTCGATAAATTTTTTGCCGTTTCCTCCTCTCTGCTCACCTCGCTGCTTGCCACCATCAACGATGCGGAGGGAAAACGGGAGACCCTCTCCGATATTCGCATCTACGACCTGATCGCACTTGCGGAAAGCGCCTGCAAGGACAGCAGCATTCCCATCTCCTACGGCATCAGCGGTCTGCTGGATCTTTTCACGCTGGTGCTTCCCACCGCAGATGATATCGCCATGGAGTTTATTCAGAAAACTCTTGCCTGCTACGCCAAGGAGCTTGCCGCCAAAAACCGGGACGGCAGCGCCGAGATGCCCGACAAGCGTGTGTTTACCTCTGTCTGCGCTCTTGCCAACACTCCTGCTCTTGCAGAGCTCTGTGCCGAGATAATCACCCGGTTTGCCGCCATCTCTCTTAACGAGAGCAGCGCCGCCATGCTCAAATTTCTCTCCCGTGTCAAGGCGGAAAACGACGACCTCTACGTAGCGCTTATGAACGGACCCTTCTGCCGCAATGATGCGCTTTTCAACAGCTATATGCTCACCTGCCTCTCTGAGGCGGACGACTATCCGCTGCTGTTTTCCTTCTATCTCCGTCAGCGTCTTTGCTACAGCGCCCTCACCGATCATCCCAAATTCCCGGAGCTGTTCCTCAAGCGCTGCGACGAGCTCAAAACCTCCGCAAACTGCACCCTCTCCGCCGTCACCCTTGTTTCGCAGGCATTGAACCGTGAAGCCTCCCTGCATGATGACGAGCTCACCTCTGCGGTTTACAACGCCATCATCTCCGCCATCCTCACCGATGCGGATCTCGCTCAGGCTGCTCCCTACGATTTCACCAACTTCCATATCAGTCCGCTGCTGAAGATAACCTCCAAAAAAATTGCGGAAAAGATCTCCTGCGTCAGCATTCTCCGTGACATCTGCGAATCCATGCTGCCCGGAAAGCCCGCCATCTCCTGCGACACCGTTCCCGCCATGCTGGAGGGTCTGCCCGTCAACGCTGCCGCCTGCGAGGCACAGATCAAAACCGTTTTGTCCGCACTTTTTGCCAAGGGCTTTTTCAGCAAGGATTCCCGAACCTTCGGCTGGCTGCTCTACTGCTGCGATTCCCCAAAGGATATGCTCCGCTATTTTGCTCACTGTCCCGATCTGCTTCCCGATTTTATGCCATATTTTGCCGGGCACACCTCTTCTTCCATAAAATGCAGGGAATTTCTCTCCGCAGCGGTCCATTTCTACCGCGAGCACCACAAGGCCACCGAAAACTACGCATATATCTTTGAAAAATACGATCTCGCCCGTGAGAACAAGTCCTTTGCCTTCTCCGGCGAGCCCTTCAAGGACCGCATTCTGGATATCTATCTCTCACATCTCTCTCCCATCAAGCGCATCTTTATGTCTTTGATCACACAAAAATACAGAAAATAACTTCACACTCTCACTTCAGCGAGGAACGCCATGGCTAAACAAATTTGGAAACCCAACACCCTTATTTCTCCCGTTCCGCCCACGATGGTGAGCTGCGGCACCCTTGAACAGCCCAACATCATCACCGTTGCCTGGACCGGCATAATCAACTCCAACCCACCCATGACCTACATCTCCCTGCGCCCCGAGCGCTTCTCCCATCCCATCATCAGCAGATCCGGGGAGTTTGTCATCAACCTCACCAACAAACCGCTGGTGCGTGCGGCGGATATGTGCGGCGTTAAAAGCGGCAGAGATATCAACAAATTCGAGGCACTTTCTCTCACTCCTGCGCCTGCTTCCACCGTCTCCGCCCCGTTGATAGGGGAGGCGCCCATCAGCTTTGAATGCAAGGTGGTGGATATCAAGCAGCTTGGCTCTCACGATATGTTCATTGCAAAGATAACCGCCGTGCAGGTGGATGATTCCCTCATTGACAAAAACGGCAAGCTCCGTCTTGACCGTGCCGAGCTGGTAGCTTATTCCCACGGCGAATATTTTGCTCTGGGCGAAAAGCTGGGCTCTTTTGGCTATTCCGTGAGGAAAAAACCTGCAAAAAAACGCAAATAGGCTCTCTTTTAACGGATATTCTTCGGGATATCCGTTTTTTGGCGGCACTTTCCGCCGCCCGCCACACACGCAAAGGGAGCCGTTACGGCAGAGCCGTAACGAAGGGCGCAGCCCCGGTCAGCTACGCTGACTGCTCCCTTTGCGTGTGTGGCGGGCGGTTCGTGGGCACTTTTCAAAAATAAAACAAAAACTTTAAAACAAAATTAAAAAACCCGATTCAAGCGATCGGCCTGACGGGATGTATAATGTATGCATATACATTCATCAAAAACTTTTGGATTTCGATTTTTTTTGCAGGGTTGAAAATAAAGTTTTCCACATTTTCAACAGGTTATCGACCGCCCCATATGCATCCGATAGCCGACTTTATACATTTTACGCGCCAAAATAATGGCTGTTTTCCTTGTTTTTATTTTCACATAAAATTTTCTGATGTATATTTTTTTCTACAAACCGTAATTTTTGGTTGATATATTTTGGTTTTCCACATTTTCAACACAGTTTTCCACAGCTGTTGAGATATGTTTTTTATTAATAAACCGATGTATATACGGCAGATTTTTAACTTTTTTTGAGCTTACGGTGAAATGTTTGATTTTGCTTTTCTTTTTGCACAAGATATGATATAATAAAGAATAATATGATTTTTGAGAGGAGGACGTAAAGATGAAACATAAAAAGCTGTTAAAAGCCGTCATCTATCTTCTTTGCGCAGTGTTTACATTTTCCTCTGTGTCACTTGCCCTCTCTGTAACCGCCAAGGCAGAATACACCCCCACCTTTGATGTCAACTCCCATGCCGCATATCTCGTTAACCTTGATACCGGCAGATGTATCTACGAAAAAAATGCCTACGAACAGCTGCCGGCAGCTGCCACCTCGGCAATAATGTCCGCCATCATCACCCTTGAATCGGACTATGACCTGGACACCAGTATGGGTGTTATGCGTCCCTATATTCAGAACCAGCTCTATGAAAAGAGCTTTCAGGTGAATGTGGCGCTGGGCGGTATGCTGCTCAACGAGGAGCTTTCCCTCCGCCATCTTCTGCACGGCGCATTTATGCGCAGCGCAAACGACTGTCTTATGATGATAGCGGATTGCGTGGGCGACGGTTCGCAGGAATATTTTGTTGAAATGATGAACGAAAAGGCTGCGGAGATAGGCGCAAACAGTACCCATTATGTCAATGCCACCGGCCTTGATGCGGAAGGACAGCACACCACCGCCTACGACCTGCATCTCATTGCAAAATATGCCATGGAGATCCCCGGGTTTATGGATATTGCTTCCGCCACCGTTTACGACACGGGGGAGACCAACATCCACAGCAACCTACATTGGAACACCAACCTCGGTCTGCTCACCTCCAACTCCGGCTATTACTATGAACCTGCTCAAGGCATAAAGCTGGCATACACCGAAGAGGCGGGACGCTGCCTTGTCTCCTTTGCATCCTACGGCGGCTACAACTATATGCTGGTCCTCCTTGGAGCACCCACCAAAAATGAGGACGGCGAATGGCTGGATACCAACCTTGCACTTAAGGATGCCATCAACCTTTTCACCTGGGCATTCAACAGCTTCAGCGTTAAAACCATCGTCTCCAAGGGCGATATCCTCACCGAGATGAGCGTGCGGCTCTCCTCCGAGAGAGATTACGTGAACCTCGTCTCAAACAGCACCTTCACCTATCTCATGCCAAACGATATCGACGTTTCAAACGTCTCATTCCTGCTGGATTCTCTCCCCGAGACCATCGATGCCCCCGTCACCAAGAACGACCACGTAGGCACGGCAAAGCTGATGCTCGCCGGCAATGAGATCGGTTCTGTGGAGCTTATTGCGGGAGACAATGTTGCCCGAAGCGAGATACTCTATACCTTTGAGCTTGTCAAATCGGTATTCCGCTCCTTCTGGTTCAAGTTCGGACTCATCTTCTTTGTGCTGCTCATCGTTTTCTATGTTTCTTTGACCATTGTGAGAAACTATAACAAAAACAGAGCCGCCAAATACAGAACAGTGCGCAAAAGGCGCACCCTTTGATCCTCACTATTACGGGAGCTTCCCGTAACTATAAATTCCCCGGTATCAAAAATTTTTAAGATCGGACGGAAACTAAAATGTCTAAAAAAGTTATTATCAGTGCAGACAGCACCGTTGACCTCAGCCCCGAACTCAAAGAGCTTTACAACGTCAACTATTATCCCTTCCACATTATTTTTGAAGGCGAAGATTATCTCGACAACGTGACCATCACCCCCCGTGATCTCTTCGATGCCTACTATGACCGCAAATCCCTTCCCAAGACTACCGCCATCAACATCGACGAATATATGGAGTATTTCTCCCGCTGGAATGCCGAAGAATACGATATCGTCCACATCAACCTCAGCAGCGCACTCTCCAGTTCTCACCAGAACGCACGTCTGGCAGCTGCAGAGCTGGGCAACGTCTATGTGATCGACTCCCGTAACCTCTCCACCGGCTCCGGACACCTTGTAATTGAGGCCGCAAAGCTGGCTCAGCAGGGAGTTCCCGCCGCAGAGATCGCAGAGCGTGTCACCGCAATGATCCCCCGTGTTCACGCAAGCTTTATCCTCGATAACCTCGATTTTATGCGCGCAGGCGGACGCTGCTCCTCCATCGCCGCATTCAGCGCAACTCTGCTCCGTCTCAAACCCTGCATCGAAGTCAGCAACGAGACCGGCTCTATGCGTGTTGCAAAGAAATATCAGGGTGACCTTGGCAACGTGCTTGTCAAATACACCAAGGATCAGCTTGCCGCTTATCCCGATATCGTCACCGACAAGATTTTCATCACCCACTCCGGCATCGATCAGAAATACATAGATCTTGTAAGAAAGGCCATCGAAGACACGATGCACTTTGATAACATCTATGTTTCCAACGCAAGCTGCACCATCTCCTGCCATTGCGGACCCAACTGCCTGGGCGTTTTGTTCATGACAGAAAAATAATCTTTATAACATCGTCAACAGCCTCCCTTTGCACAAGGGAGGCTGTTTTTTTGCCCGAAAAAAGAATTTATTGCTCCATTCCCGCCAAAAACTTTTGTGCAAGAATTTGATAGGTGTTGTTCTTCAGCACATATTCCCGACCTTTTCTGCCCATCTGTGCCAAAAAATGCTCCGGCAGCTTGGAGAGCAGTCCCACCGCCTTGGCTATCTCTGCCGAGTTCTGCGGCGGTATGACCACTCCGCAGCCGCTCTCCTTAACCACGTTGAAGGGTGCGTTTATGCCGCAGATTATGGGACGTGCCGCCAGCATATAGTCATACAGCTTGTTCATCCCCACACCGTAGCGGTATATGGGCTCCTCCTTTGCGCCAATGTAAAGACAATCTGCCGCCGCCAGCAGGTGAGGTACGTCCCATTTATCCACCCCATCGAAGAAATATACCTTTTGCCGCTCTGCTCCCGCTCCGCAGAGCTTTTCTTTTTCTGCCAGCTTTTTCAGCCTCGCTCTGTCCCAGCCGTTGCCCACAAGCAAAAATGCGGCGGTTTCCGTCATCTCCGCTGCCCACACAAACTCGTCCAGCGCATTTGCAGCCGCAAATCCCCCAAGATACATCACCGTAAAGCGCTTCTGCCGCTTCAGCTCCTTCACCTCTTCTATCAGCGCTTTGCAGTATTCCGAAGGCTCTCTTTGCTCCTCCTCTTCAATGCCGTTGGGGATATACCGCAGCTTGGGGATGGCGGCTTCTCCGTATGGTCTGGTCTTGAAAAACTCCGCTGCGTGGGAGAGGATGCTGACGATACCGTCCGCCTTTTTGCAGGCATATGCCACCGCCCTCTCCATTATTCCGCCGATGAGCTTTTCCTGCAGTCTGCCGAAGCTGTTGAGACTCAGACTGTCGGGATAGATATCGTGTATCTCCCACACCAGCCTGCCGCCGCTTTTTTTGGCGATGAGCGATGCAGGGAAGATGTCCATCGGATAGGTGGAGGAGGCGATCACCAGATCGGGACGTCGGGTCTTTGCAAGCTTTGCGCTGTTCAGGGTGACCGCTGTCAAAAAGGTTAGGATATTCACCGCTCTGTCGAAGCCGTTGCCGTTATAGGGCGGAGTCTTCACAATGAGGAAATCCACACCGTCTATTCTGCGCGGTGCAAAGTTTTTGGGTGCGGCGGGGTTCACCCTGCGCAGATGGGAGTAGCCGCCCGTTATCACCGTAACGATATGTCCCATCCTCTGCCAATGCCGTGCAAGATAGTAGGGTCTGAACTCCATACCCAGTGAGGGGCTGCCTGCATATTGGTCTATGATAAGAATGTTCATAGCCGTTTTATGGCCTCCGTCAGGCGGCGACCTTCTCCTTCCCAGCAAAATTTTTTGAGCAGCTCTCTCCGCCGCTCCTCTTTTATGCCGATGCAGCCTTTAATTTGCTCTGCAGCCGCTGCGGCATCGCCCTCTTTTACAAAATGCACCTCACTGCAGTTTTGGGTGAGCTGCCGCCAATAGGGGATGTCCGTCGCCACCGGCTCCAGCCCCATTGCAAGATATTCAAACAGCTTTATGGGCAGAGAAAGAGGATAGCCGCCCGCAGAGGACAGCAGACACAGCCCCGACGAGCACCTTTTCTTCAGCTGCAGCAGCTCTTTGCTCCGCAGCCTGCCGTAATATTTTATCCGTCCCTCTCTCCGCCCTTTGGCTATTATCTCTTTGGATGCGCCGTCCTCCACCTCTCCCGCAATGTGAAGTGTGACTCCTGCCAGCCGAGCCGCCTCCGCCATTACCGCCGAGCCACGCTTCACCGACACCGTGCCGATGTAGCAGGTATCTCTGCCCGCACCCGTCGGGAGTCCGGCATATTCCTCTGCCACGGGGAAGTTTCGCACCACCAATCCCCCACCTCCTATGTCTCTGTTGATGGCAGGTGTGGCCGTGAGCACCAGATCAAAGACCTTTGCTGCCAGCCGCACCGCACCCTTCGCCGCCCGTGACACCGCAGGCTTTATCCCTTCCGCTATCCACGGCTTGGTCATTATCTGCAGGTGCAGCTGCTCGTGCAGATCCATCACCACCCTGCGCCCCCACAATTTGAGCAGAAGTCCTGCCGGCAGCAGCTCCGGATCGTGAAAGATGCAGACGGGCGCTCTGCTTTTCAGCGCCGCCACAAGGCAGGGCAGCCACCCCATACCGATCCTTGCCGCTCTGCCTTTGGGCACAGCCACCCTTTTGTGCAGCACACCCCGTGCATCTCTGCCCTCTGCTTTGTCGGGTGCCAACAGCAGCACGCTGCTGCTCCTTGCCAGGGTAACCGCCTGCCTGCGGTATATCCTTGCGTCATCCCTCGGGTGCACCGAGGTCATTATGCAGATATCCGTTTTGCCTTTCATCTGCCGTTCCCCTCTCCAAAATGCCAACTATCAGTATTATCGATACATAAAAATACTTATCGTATAGAAAACCGTACCGATTTGAGATCAGATTGTTTGCCAAAACCGCCGCTGTGATCAAAATTACGGGCAGGGCAGAGCGGTAGTCTTTTTTGAAAGCCTTCACCGCTGCCGCAGATATCACCCCCCACAGCACCACCCCCGAAAGCAGCTTTACCACGCCTCCGCAGAGCATATCCGTCAACAAAAAGTTGTGTGCCGAGAGCTTGCCTGCATATTTTTCTCCATCTGCAAACACCGCCGATAACTCGCTGTCTGCGCCCTCGGCAAGCAGGCGGTCGTATAGCCGTATATCCCAGCCGCCGCCCTTGCCAAACCAAAATGCGGCGGTGTGGGGGAGATAGGCTGTGTATATCTCACGCAAGGCGGCTCGCCACAGGGCAGTTCTTGTTTTGAGCGCTCCGCTTTCATTGTCGGCGGCAGGCGACGTCACCGTCTCATACCGCTGTGAAAGGGAGGTCTCGGACGGGGGTGCGTTCTCCTGCACCGTGACAGAGCGGTTTTCCCACGCAGCTGCCGCCGCTGCGGAAAACAGCGAAAGCAATATCACCCCGACCGCCGCTGAAGCCAGCAGCTGCGGCTTTTTGGCGTTGTCCCTGATGAGGAAAACCACAAACACCAGCGAGACGGGCAGCAGCGCCAGTAATATCCGTCTTGACCCCGAGAGATACGCCATCACCCACAAAAATGCGGCAGAGAGCAAAAACAGCAGCTGGTCTGCCATTCTGCGGCGGCTTTTCAGCCACACTCCAAAACCGCCGCACCCTGCGCAGAACAGCACGGTTGCATACATATTGTAATCTATCCGTGTTGTCATACGATAAGTATACGGATTAAGGGTGAAATTAAGCAAAAAACTGTCTACAAGTGCGACTATGCCCACCGCAATGCCCGAAAACCATATCACAGAAAATATCTGTTTTGGGTGCAGCAGACCCTTCATCAGGCAGGCGGCGAGGCCCGCCGCCGTCAGCAGGGAGACGCCCACAACACGGTATTTCTCCCAAAAGAGAGCACCGCCGCTGCGCAAAAAACAGAGCGCATCGATGAGGAGATAAGCCGACACGGAGAGGGCAAGCCACCAAGACGTTGCACCAAGCTTTGGCAGCTTCGGCCCTGCCACCAATGCGGACACCGCCTTTGCCGTCAAAGCCGCCGCAAGCAGCAGTGAGGAGAGCTCCGGCAGAAACAGCGACTGTGGGCAGGCAAGATCGAACAGCACCCAAAAAAGCTGAAAGCAGACCGCCGCTGCCAACAGCCTATCCATAAAAATTTTGCCCTTCCGCTGTGCCATATCTCTCCTCCTCTTTTTTGACAAGCTTGAAATTATATCTGCAAAAGGCAATGCTGCACCAGCCAAGTGCCAGGGAATAGCTGACCATCAGCAGGGCAAAGGGAGCTTTCGGCGCAAATATCACCGCCAAAGACAGCACCACCGAAAGCAGCAGCCGTTTTTGCCATTTCAGCGCATCCTGCTGGCGGTTGGCCGCAATGACCGTTGAGAAAAAGGGCACCGTGACGAACCTGACCGCATAGAGCGGTGCGAGCAGCCTTATCAGCCATGCGGATGCCGCCCACTCCTGCCCGAAAAGCCGCGGCAGAAGGGGGTCTGCCGCCAAAAACAACAGCAGATATATGGGCAGCGCCAGCAGCACCAGCAGCCTGAAGGTGGAGCCCATTCTCTTTGCACTTATCTTTTGTGAGACGTCACGGAAATACACCTGCGACACGGCGTTGGATATGACGGTGATGGGCGCCGCCAGCGCCTTTGCCGCAACGCTGTAGCATCCCAGCGCCGCCGAGCCGTAGAACAGCGATATCACGGGGGAGAGGATGTTGGATGCCACCGATGCCGCCCCCGCCGCAGGAAAGGTGAAACGAACGAAGGGGATATACTTTCGCATCGTCTCCAATATGTTTTTGGTGCAGATGTAATATCCGCTGCAGTTTTGGGTGCTGTAGCGGTATTTCCCCGTGAGGGAGAGCAGCGGTGCCAACAGCGGCAGGCTGCCCGCCGCATAGGAGACCGCCGCACCTGCCGCCAATGCCGCTGCGTCCTCACGGGGAGTGCTGCCGAAAAGTTTGGCAAGCGCCAGCTGTGTCAGCGCCAAAGTGATGCTCCGCACCGTGGCGGAAAACGCTATTCTGCCGTAAGCGCCGCTGCGCAAACACACACCGTTTGCTCCCTGGAATATCCCTGCAAAGAGCAGAGTTGGGGAAAGCAGCCACGCCCAGAATGGGAGCTCTGCCCAAAAAGACAGCACCGCCGTCACTCCCAGCGCCAGCACACCTGCCGCCGCAGAGAGTCCCACGCAGCTGACCGCCAGCATTGCGGCAAATTTATCCTCCCTGACGGTGACCACCGCCGTATCGTATTTGAGGCAGAGCAGCGGCGCCGCCATTGAGACGATTGAGTGAAACAGGCCGTAGCTTCCGTAACCCTCCGGCGACACCGCTCTCATTATCATTGGCAGCACCGCCATGGGCAGCAGCTGTGCCGCCACGGTGGAGACCGCCAGCTTCAGCTCTCCCGAATATTTGGCAGCAAGCTTTTTTATCATTTCAGCAACTCCCCATTGCGGCAATTTCCGTCATCAGCTCTTTCAGGCGATGCTCGTTGCCCCTTTCAATGCTCTCCAGCACCCCGTAGACCCGCTCTGCAAACAGCTCTTCATCAAAACCGCTGCCCACCGCACGCAGTATACCTTTGTGACCGGTGGGGCAGAGGCGCTCATTTTTAAAACAGAGCCGCTCACGCAGTTTTTCTCCTCTTCTCGGCCCCGTGAACACAATGTCGATATCCCTGCCCGAGGCCTCTATCATCTCCCTTGCAAGCCGACAGATGTTCACCGCCTTGCCCATATCCAGCACAAACGTCTGACCGCGTTCTCTATCCGCAAACGCTGCGGCGGTCAAAACCAGCTTGACCGCATCGGGTATGGTCATAAAATAGCGCTCCATATCCGGGTGGGTGACCGTCAGCGGACCTCCTGCGGCTATCTGCTCCTCAAACAGCGGTATCACGCTGCCTGCGCTGCGCAAAACGTTGCCGAAGCGCACCGCCGCAAAGCAGGTTTTTCTGCCTTTTGCCGCAGCTTCTCCCTCCGCAAGCCGTATGGCCAGCTCTGCCGCCCGTTTGGATTCTCCCATGATGCATTTTGGCTCCACCGCCTTGTCGGTGGATATCAGCACGAACCGCTCAACGTTATTTTCGCTTGCTGCAAGTGCGGTTATCAGTGTGCCGAAAAGGTTGTTTTTCACGCATTCGAATGGGTTTTTCTCCATCATCGGCACGTGTTTGTGTGCCGCAGCGTGGAACAGGATCTTTGGCATATACCTTTTCACCACAGAATCCACTCTGCCGTGCTCTCTCACCGAGCCGACCACCGGAACCAGCCGCTCTCCAAGGTGATTCTCCAGCTCGAAAAGTCCGTTTTCGCAGATATCAAAAGCCACCACCCGTTTTGCGCCCAGCGCAAGACAGCTTCTGCATAGCTCCGAACCTATTGAGCCTGCGCCGCCTGTCACCATAACCGTTTCGCCCTTTATCAGCTCTCTCGCCTCGGTCATATCCGTCTGCAGCCTCCCGCACTCCTTCAATGTTTCCAATTCCTTTTCTGCTCTTTTCATCGTCATCCTCTTTTGCGGTTACATTTTGCTTTTCCGCTTTTATTTTATCCCTTTTGCCGCAAATTATAATTTTGCTTTTTTAACATTTTTTCTCCTTTGGTTGAATGCTGCCGCTGTTGTGGTGGGGATTGCCGAACCGAGGCAATCTTCGCAATAGGCGCACACCAGTGCTTTATGGTTTGTTTTGTTTTAGGGCGCCTATCGCCCACCTCCCGCCGACTTTTTTGTCGGCGGCTCCGCCTTAAAGCGGAGAAGCCCCGCATAAAGCGGGGCAGAGGTGGGCGTATGGAAAGGCAGGCTTCGGCAATCTGTCTTAGCAAGCAGCAAAAATTGATGCAAGAAAAATGCTTAAAATTTTCGAAATTCTCTGTGCAACCGGCTCAAAATGTGGTATAATATTATGCATAAAATAAATCACCACACATTACATAGACAACGGTAAAAGGAGCAATCTCAATGGGCGGAATATTCGGCGTGACCTCAAAAAACGACTGCGTTTTCGATCTTTTCTTCGGTATAGACTATCATTCACACCTTGGTACAAAACGAGGAGGAATGGCAGTTTTCGGTGACGGCAAGTTTGAACGAGCCATACACAACATCGAAAACTCTCCCTTCAGAACCAAGTTTGAACGAGATATCAACGATATGAAAGGCACCTACGGCATCGGATGCATCTCCGATAACGAGCCTCAGCCGCTTATCGTGCGCTCCCATCTCGGCAACTTCGCCATCACCACCGTGGGACGCATAAACAACACCGAATCATTGGTTAAACACGCATTTGACCACGGCACCACCCACTTTTTGGAGATGAGCGGCGGCAGCATCAACGCAACAGAGCTCACCGCAGCACTTATCAACCGCCGAGATTCCATTCCCGAAGGTATCCGCTATGCACAAAGCATGATCGAAGGCTCCATGTCCATTCTGGTGCTCACATCTAAAGGAATTTACGCCGCCCGTGATCTTATGGGAAGAACACCGCTGTTTATCGGCAAAAAAGAAGATGCCTTCTGCGCATCCTTCGAATCCTTTGCCTATCTCAACCTGGGCTACGATAACTACCACGAGCTTGGTCCCGGCGAGATAGTTCACATGACACCCGAAGCCGCCGAGACAGTTATGCCCCCCGTTGAACAGATGAAGTTCTGCTCCTTCCTCTGGGTATATTACGGCTACTCCGCATCTTCCTATGAGGGAATGAACGTTGAGCAGATGCGCTATAACTGCGGTGCAAGCATGGCCCGCCGCGACGGATTTGGCGTTGAAAATGTGGACAGCGTTGCAGGCATCCCCGATTCCGGCACGCCCCACGCCGTTGGTTACGCCAATGCCTCCGGAATCCACTTTGCACGACCCTTTATCAAATATACCCCCACCTGGACACGCTCCTTTACTCCGCAGAAACAGAGCCAGCGCAACCTCATCGCCCGTATGAAGCTGCTCCCCGTGGATGCACTCATCCGTGACAAGCGTCTGCTGCTCATAGACGACTCCCTCGTCCGCGGCACACAGATGCGTGAGACCACCGAATTTCTCTATCACAACGGCGCAAAAGAGGTACATATCCGTCTTGCCTGCCCGCCCATAATGTACGGCTGCAAATATCTCAACTTCTCCCGCAATACATCCGAGATGGACCTCATCGCCCGTCAGACCATTATGAAGCTGGAAGGCGAGATCACCGAAGAGAAGCTTGCCCGCTATTCCGACCCCGATTCTCCCGAATATGCCCGTATGCTGGACTCCATCTGCAAGCAGCTCAACTTCACATCCCTCAACTTCAACCGTCTGGATGATATGCTTGCCGCCACCGGAGTTTCTCCCTGCAAGCTGTGCACCTATTGCTGCACCGGAAGAGAATAATTTTAACATTGTTGTCAGCCTTTCACCGCAAAACGGAGGAAAGGCTGATTTTTATTGCAGTTTCTTTTGCTTCAAAAGCCAAAACTTTTTCTTTACCCCTTGCATTTTCCCGCAGATGTGGTATACTAAAATATGTATACGGTCAAAGGCTGTGATGGAAACAAGTAGAGCAGAGCAGGCTTTTTCAGAGAGTGCCCGGCAGGTGAGAGGGCGCAAGGTCTTCTGTCTTGAATACATTCCGGAGCCGCTTCCCCAACGGAGAATATCCAAGTAGGGCAAGACGGGTACGCCCGATACAGCGTCACATCTGTTTGGCAATGCCTGCAGATTGCAAGGAGCTTTCCGTGAGGAGGGCTCGAACCAGAGGTGGTACCACGGATGACCCCCATTCGTCCTCTGTCCTTAGTTGGGACAGGGGGATTTTTATTTGGAGGAAAAAACTATGGGAATCTATGAAGAACTGCAAGCCAGAGGCCTTATCGCCCAGGTTACCAACGAGCCCGAGATCCGCGAAATGGTTAACAGCGGAAAAGCCATCTTCTACATTGGCTTTGACTGCACCGCAGACAGCCTCACCGCCGGACATTTTATGGCTCTCACACTTATGAAACGTCTGCAGATGGCAGGCAACCGTCCCGTTGCCCTCATCGGCGGCGGCACAACCATGATCGGCGACCCCTCCGGCCGCACCGATATGCGTAAGATGCTCTCCAAAGAGGACATCGACCACAACGCTGAATGCTTTAAGCGCCAGATGGAACGCTTCATTGAATTCGGCGAGGGCAAAGCTCAGATGGTAAACAATGCCGACTGGCTGCTCAACCTGAACTACGTTGATATGCTCCGTGAAGTGGGCGCCTGTTTCTCCGTAAACAACATGCTGCGTGCAGAGTGCTACAAGCAGCGCATGGAGAAGGGTCTCTCCTTCCTTGAGTTCAACTATATGATCATGCAGTCCTACGACTTCTATTATCTCTATCAGCACTACGGCTGCAACATGCAGTTCGGCGGCGACGACCAGTGGAGCAACATGCTGGGCGGCACCGAGCTTATCCGCCGCAAGCTGGGCAAAGACGCTCACGCAATGACCATCACTCTTCTCACCGACTCTCAGGGCAAAAAGATGGGCAAGACCGCCGGCAACGCCGTTTGGCTCGATCCCAACAAGACCTCTCCCTTCGAGTTCTATCAGTATTGGAGAAACGTGGGCGATGCCGACGTAATGAAGTGCATCCGTATGCTCACCTTCCTCTCTCTTGAGCAGATCGAAGAGATGGACAAGTGGGACGACAGCCGCATCAACGAGAAGAAGGATGTTCTCGCTTACGAGCTCACCGCTCTCGTACACGGCACAGAGGAGGCCGACAAGGCCCGTGACGCTTCCCGTGCTCTCTTCTCCGGCAACGGCGGCGACGACTCCAATATGCCCACCACAGAGCTTGCAGAGGGCGATATTCCCGCTGACGGCATCAACATCATCGATCTTATGATGATGTGCGGTCTTGCACCCAGCAAGGGCGAGATCAGACGTCTTATCCAGCAGGGCGGCGTTCTTGTTGACGGCGAAAAGGTAAACGGCATTGACCTCACCGTATCTCTCGATGCTCTCAAGGCAGGCGTTAAGATCCGCAAGGGCAAGAAGGTCTATCACAAGGCTATTGTAAAATAAGACCTGGCCCGGCAAAAGCCAATTAAACGAACAAAACCGTTCCGAAAAATTTCGGAACGGTTTTTTGCTGCCCTGGGCAACGCCCAGAGGAATGACCGCGGACGAAACCGACGCTTCGCTTACGGTTTCTTAAATCTCAAAAGCGGCAGCTGCATCTTCCGCGGCGGTAGGCGTTTTCGGTTTTCGTTGCACCTAAATCACGGGATTCTTAAGGGACCGGGCCACGCCCGGGGGAATATCCGCAGACGAAACTGACGCTCACGCTTACAGTTTCTTAAATTTACGAAGCGTATAGTGCATCTCCCGCGGAGTAAGCTGTTTTGTCTTTGTCGCGGAGCGTTAACGGGATTCTTAAGTGACCGGGCAACGCCCGGAGGAGTGTCCGCGGACGAAACCGACTTATGTTGCTTTGCAACATATTCGGTTTCTTAAAGTTCAAAAGCGGCAGGTGCATTCCCGCGGCAAAAGACACTTTCGTTTTAGCCGCGGAGCGTTAACGGGATTCTTAAGGGGCTTGTCCCTTAAGCCCCCGCCG
>JAFSHJ010000158.1 GCA_017440425.1 Oscillospiraceae bacterium
CAGCGTAAGCACTCCGATTTGGCAGGAAGGCTGCTTCTGCTGCATAAGATGGGGCTTGACGTCAATGTCTTTAACGCCGGCCTTGGTTTTTTTTGCAAAGATGATGCAGTCCTGAGCCACATATTCATTCCAAAGGGCAAGCAGCTCATCGGATCTTTCCGCAAATTCCGCAGAATATGCCTTAACTTCAAAATCCGCAAGGGCAATATCCGCTACCTTCATCACTGGGGTATCTATTTTGATGAGCTTAAGTCCTGCAGGCAGAGCAGCGGCAAGAGCCTCCTCGGCGGCTTTGAGGTCGGGGAAATCCACAAGGCGGAAATCCATAGTCTCGTAGACACTTTCGATGCCGAGGGAGAGTGGCAGCGCAAAGGTGATGTACACGTGGGGATTGAAGCCCTCGGTGTGCCACACCGGCAGACGGGAGCGCCTGAGCACACGCTGCATACAGCGGTTCATATCAAGGTGAGAGATGTATTTAAGGTCACCTGTTTTGGTGTAAAAAAGTCTCACGTCGGTGGTGATGTTGTTATTCAAGGGAGCAACCTCCATTCAGCTTTGCGGCTCCGCAGCCTGCACAGCGCTCACGGCAGTTGGGAGTGGTCTGCTCGTCTTTTGCGCGCTTGTTTTCTCTTATCAAAAAGCTCTTCTCAACGCCGTGGAAGATGTGATCCCAGGGGAGAAGCTCATCGTAGGGACGGGTGCGGTTGGCATAGAATGCGGGATCGATGCCGGTCTCATCAAAGGCTTTCAGCCACAGCTCGTGCTTAAAGGTCTCGTCCCAGGCATCAAAGGAGCAGCCCATGCGCCATGCGGTCTCAATAACGTTTCCGACGCGGCGGTCGCCCCTCGCCATAACGCCTTCCAGAGCGCTTATGCGGGAATCGTGCCAGCTGATGCGGATCTTTTTGCTCTTGACGCAGGAGAGCAGGTGCTTCTGCTTCTCTTTGAGCATCTCCTGGGTGTTCTGCGGCTCAAACTCAAAGGGAGTGTGAGGCTTGGGCACGAAGCTTGCAACGCTGGCGGAGACGGAAACGCCTTTGCCCTTGGGCTTGTTGGGGAGCGAATAGTAGAGATCAACTATCTTTTGTGCAAGCACGGCAATGCCTTCAATGTCTTCAAGGGTCTCGCCGGGCAGACCGATCATGAAATAGAGCTTTACGGCAGAATAGCCGCCCTCAAAGGCGATCTTGCAGGTGCGGAGGATCTCCTCCTCGGTGATGTTTTTGTTGATGATGTCGCGCATACGCTGGGTGCCTGCCTCGGGGGCGAAGGTGAGGCCGTTCTTTTTGAGCAGAGAAACTCTGTCCAGCACCTCTTTGGAGAATTTATCGATTCGCAGAGAGGGCAGAGAGAGGCTGACCTTGTCCTCGGCGGTCCAATCCAGCAGCTGATCCAGCAGCGGTTCGATGTTGCTGTAGTCGCTGGTGCTCAGGGAGCAGAGGGAAAGCTCCTCATATCCGGTGGAGTAGCAGAGCTCCTTTGCATTTTGGTTAAGGGTCTCGCTGCTCTTTTCGCGGACGGGGCGATAGATAAAGCCTGCCTGACAGAAGCGGCAGCCGCGGATGCAGCCGCGCATGACCTCGATAACGGCTCTGTCGTGAATGACCTCGGTGAAAGGCACCACGAATTCTTTGGGATAGAACACGTTTTCAAAATCGGAAATGATGCGTTTGGTTATCTTTGCAGGGGCTTCTTCTGCGGGAACAAGTGCCGCAAGAGTGCCGTCTTCGTTGTATTCGGGGGTGTAGAGAGAGGGGACGTAGAAGCCCTCCAGTTTGGCGGCACGGCGCAGGAATTCGCTCTTGCCGATACCCTCTTTTTTGGCATTGCGGAAAAGCTCCATCAATTCGGGAAGAGCCTCTTCACCTTCACCGATGGAGAAGATATCGATGAAATCCGCAATGGGCTCGGGGTTGCAGGTGCAGGGTCCGCCGGCGATAACAATGTTTTTCAGCTCGTCGCCGCGGTCTGCGGAGCGGATGGGAAGTCCTGCAAGGTCCAGCATATTCAGCATATTGGTGTAGCAGAGCTCATACTGCAGGGTGAAG
>JAFSHJ010000159.1 GCA_017440425.1 Oscillospiraceae bacterium
ACACAAAAGCGGAGCATCCCACCATAATTTCAAATTCTTCTGCCCCCCTGTAATCACAAGGCTTTTCCTTCATTCTCTCAACATTTTGACATATCATTGCACAAAATTTAATTTACAACCTATCGCCGTTATGATATACTATAATTATAACTCACCTTTTAATAAGGAGGTCGCACTATGAATTTAAATATTTGGGAAAACCCCGGAGCTGTCGGCGAAAACCGTCTGCCTCCCCGTGCATGGTATATCCCTTACGGCAACACTGAAGCAGCTGTTTCCGCAATCAAGGGACGCTCTGACCGCTACCGCCTGCTCAACGGCGATTGGGATTTCTGCTACTACGATGATATGCGGGATGCTCCCGATGATTTTTATGAAGAATATTTCGACGATTACGGCTGGGATTCCCTTCCCGTGCCCTCCAGCTGGCAGATGTACGGCTACGATATCCCCGCTTACGTCAACGTGACCTACCCCATCCCCATCGATCCTCCCTATGTTCCCGATAAAAACCCCTGCGGACTTTACCGCACCCACTTCAAACTCCCGAAAAAATGGGACAAAAAGCGCATCTTCATCAACTTTGAAGGCGTTGATTCCTTTATGCAGCTCTATGTCAACGGCAACTACGTCGGAATGACCAAAGGCTCCCATCTTCCCGCAGAGTTTGAAATTACAAAATATCTCACCGGCGGCGACAACCTGCTTGCTGCAAAGGTGCTTAAATATTGCGATGCAACCTATCTTGAAGATCAGGACTGCTTCCGTCTTTCCGGCATTTTCAGAGACGTTTACCTCATTGCAAGAGAGCAGCAGTATGTCCGCGATGCATTTTTGAAGGTTACTGTTGCAGAAGAAAAATGCACCCTCTCCGCAGAAATTGAAACTGTGGGTGCTCTCGACATTACCGCAACAATGTTCGACCCCGACAGCAAGCCCATCCTCACCCAAAACGCTGTGATCGATGGCGACGGTGTCATCACCTTTGACGTTGAAAACGCAAAGCTTTGGACAGCCGAGACCCCCAACGTCTATAAGCTTTCGCTGGCTTACGGCGACGAAGTCATTGCATTCCACACCGGCTTCCGCACGGTTGAGCTCACCAAAAAAGAGGGACTTCTCATCAATGGCAAACAGGTGAAACTCAAGGGCGTCAACCGCCACGACACCCATCCCGATCTGGGGCACTATACTCCCATTGAGGCCATCATCAAAGACCTCGACCAGATGAAACGCCACAACATCAACACAATCCGCACCTCCCACTATCCCAACACTCCCGAGTTTTTGCAGCTCTGCGATATCTACGGCTTCTACGTTGTGGATGAGTGCGACCTTGAGACCCACGGAATGGCTTTCTTCCACGATAAAAACTATCTCACCAACTCTCCCGACTGGAAAGCCGCCTATCTTGACAGAATGACCCGTATGGTGGAGCGCGACAAAAACCATCCTTCAATAATCATGTGGTCGCTGGGCAATGAGGCCTTTATGGGCAAAAACCATCTTGCTATGGGCGAATATACCAAGCAGCGTGACAACAGCCGTATCCTTCACTACGAGGGCGCCTACCACGGTGAGTTTGCCGAAGGCTTTGTTGAGGTTTCCGAAAATAACCGCCTCAACAAGGTTGAGATAATCCCCGACCACGAAATTTTTGATATGATCAGCCGTATGTACCCCTCTGTGGATGAGCTCACCTCATACGTTCAGCGTGATGATGAGACCACCCGTCCGCTGTTCCTTTGCGAATACGCCCACGCGATGGGTGTCGGTCCCGGCGATCTGAAGGACTATTGGGACGTTATCTACGCCAACCATAAGCTCATCGGTGCCTGCGTTTGGGAGTGGGCAGACCACGCTGTGAGAATGCGGGATGAAAACGGAAAGGACTTCTTTGTCTACGGTGGCTACTTTAACGAGCCCATCCACGACCGCAATTTCTGCGTGGACGGCCTCACCTTCCCCGACAGAACGCCCCACACCGGACTTATCGAGTACAAAAAGATCATTCAGCCCGTCCGCATCACCGCCGTATCCCCCGAAAAGGGCGAGATAAAAATCGAAAACCTCTACGATTTCATCTCCCTCGGCAACCTTGAGATGCTGTGGAACGTGACCCGCGACGGCGACGAATATATCTCCGGCAGGGCAGGCGTTCTTGATATCGCGCCCCACGCTTCCGCCGTTATCAAGCTGGATTACACTCTGCCCAGCACCGACATCGCAAAATATTTCCTCAACGTAAGCTTCGTTCAGCGCACCGACACCCGTTGGGCAAAGAGAGGCTACGAGGTTGCCTACGAGCAGATCGCTCTGCCCGTTGAGTTTGCGCCCATCGCCGCTGCTGACATTGGCTGTGACGGCGTGGAGATCATTGATGACGACTTGTTCGTTGAGCTCATCGGCGAAAACTTTGCATACAGATTTGATAAAGTGCTGGGCTCCTTCGTGAATCTCACCGTCAACGGTAAAGAATTTTTGGCTGCCGCTCCAAAACTTAGCATCTGGCGCGCTCCCATTGACAATGACCGCTTTGACATTGATAACATGAGATTTCTCCGTCTTGACCGCTGTTCCACCAAGGTTTACGGCTGCACCGTTGAGGCTGACGGCACCTCCGCTGTGATAACCGTGGATGCCGCTCACGGCGCTCTTGTGTTTGCGCCCGTTCTCCGCTGCACTATAAAATACACAGTAGCTGCAAACGGCGAGATCAAAACCGACATCTCCGCAGACGTGCGCGACGACGTTCCGCCTCTCCCCCGCTTCGGTCTGGAATTTGCACTTGCCGGCTGTGACAACATTGAGTATTTCGGTCGCGGTCCCCACGAAAACTATATCGACCTTAAGAACAGCGCCACCGTCGGTCACTATCGCTCCACCGTCACCGAGCAGTATGTTCCCTATATCTTCCCGCAGGAGTGCGGCAACCACATCGATACCGACTGGCTGGCTGTCAGCGATATTATGGGCCGCGGCGTCATCTTCAAGGGTGATGGCTTCAACTTCAGCGCGCTGCACTTCACCGCAGAGGAGCTTGACGCGGCGCCCTACACCAACAAGCTCACTCCCCGCGACGAGACCATCGTGCACATAGATTACCGTCAGAACGGCACCGGATCCAGCAGCTGCGGACCCAAGCTGATTGACAAATACGTGTTCGACCAAAAACACATCGATTTCAGCTTTGCATTCAAACCCACCTTCTTCGAAAGCGTTCCCGCCCCCGTTGAAGGCAGGACCCGCTGATTTAAATTTTCCCAATCCCCACATAACGACATAATATTTGTTGACTTTCTCGGCAAAATATTATATCATATAAGTAGCAGATCAAAATGAAAGGATGTTTAAAATGCCTGAAAATAAAGAAATGGATTTCGGTCCCGATATTCTCTCCCTCGTTGATGAAGACGGCGTAGAGCATGAATTTGAAGTTGTTGACACCCTTGATAAGGACGACAACACCTATCTTGCACTTATCCCCGTTGTTGACGAAAACAACATCGGCGACGCTGACGGCGAGCTGGTTATACTTAAAGTTATTGAAGAGGATGGCGAGGAATTCCTTATCGCCATTGAAGATGACGACGAGTTTGACGATGTTTCCGATATCTTCATGGATCGCCTTGAAGATATGTATGAGTTTGAAGAAGAAAACTGATTGAAGTTTGATTTTTAGCTTGTACCGCCTGCTTTGTTCGAGAATTTTGCTCTCATTTTTATCCTCTAATTAGTTTGAATAGGGATTCGGCTCTCGCTGCGGACTGCAGACCTCCCGGGCTGTGCCTGACACAGTTTGGATGAAG
>JAFSHJ010000160.1 GCA_017440425.1 Oscillospiraceae bacterium
GAGTTTCCGTTTCCCGCAGATGAAGCGTATCGCCAACAGAGTTCTTGTCACCGGTGCAAACATGATCCAGTTCATGGGCGCTCCCTACACAATGCGTGGTAACCACAAGACTCTGCCCGGTTACATCGGTGTACCCAATAACTACATGAGACCGGTATACAGACACTATCACGCATTCAACAAATATGTTGCAGGCGTTCAGTATCTCTCCGCACAGACCAAGCCGGATTCCGATACTCTGGTATTTGCTCCAATCAGACAGATCACCCAGAACTGCAATCTGCTTCCCAGAAGAGAGATCGTATCCTACGACAGAACCCAGAGAATTTACGAAGACACCGTCAACTCCCTGCTCTATGAAGGCATTGGATTTGATATCTTCTCCGAAAACTTTGTGGACAACGTCACCGTTAAGGATGGCTACGTCGAAGCATTCGGTTACCGTTACGACAACGTAATTTTCCCGGATATGCACTATGTGAATAATGCCACCGCAGAGCTCATCAAGAAGCTCAAGGCTAACAGCGTAAAGATGATCTTTGCTCACGCTATCCCCAGCCAGGTTTCCGAGACTGCAAAGGCTGTTGACTTTGAGTTTGAGGGCAAGCCGGTTTGCGGATATGAGAACGAAGTTCTCGCTGACGGCAACACCTATCTTGTAAATCCCGTTGCATGGACCGAAAACAGAGCAGATTACCGCAAGTTCCTCAAGAACGTTTCCGGTAAGGTTGCCCTCAACATCGAATCCGACGGCGTTGTTTACATCGCTCCCAGAAGCAACGATTACTGCAAGGTATACCTCATCTGCAACGATGACAACAAGCTGGTCAAGACCACCTTTGATGCTGTTCCCGGCATGAGGATCTTCGATACCTACAGCTATGATGAGCTTTGCTACACCGCAAAGGACGGCAGAGTTACAGTTGCTCTTGAGCCCTATGAGATGATCGCTGTTATCTGCGGCGACGAGGCTGCAGAGGGTTGCACCTGCACAGGCTGCTGCGGCGCTGCTGTTGCAGAAGAGATCGCTCTCTCCGATAAGATGGGCTTTGCTCCCGAAGGCGGCAACATTCTGCCTCTCAAATATGAGATGTTTGACAAAGAGCGTCAGGAGTGGAGAAAGGGTTCCCATGTGGCTCTTCCCGCAAACGTGCGTCTCACCATCAACGAGCAGTATCAGCTGAGAAGCGAAGTTGTATTCGACTATGTTCCCGAAAAGGTATATCTCAACGCTGAACTCTACGGAGTATCCGATATACTCATCAACGGCAAACCCGTTGAGCCGGTTGTCAACACCAACCGTTGGTCCGAGTGTGACTCCATCTGCGATATCACCGAATACATCAAAGCAGGTGTTAACACATTCGAATATACAGCTACCACCGATCCCACCCTCAACTGGGTAATGCCTCCCTACTTCTTCCTCACCGGCGACTTCGCTGTGAGTGCAGATGACAAGGTTATTGCTCCCGTTCACGAGATCGATCTGGCTTGTGGTTGGGAGAAGCAGGGCTTCCGCTACTTCAGCGGCACAGCTTGCTATACCACAAAGGCAAACATCGCTGCCGATTTCACAAAGGCTGAGGTTGCTGTTGAGTGCACCGATTCCGTTGAAGTTTGGGTAAACGGCGAAAAGGCCGGCATCGTTCTTTGGGCTCCCAACAAGGTTGATGTTACAAGCCTCCTCAAGAAGGGCGAAAACGATATCGAGATCCGTGTTACTTCCACACTCAGCAATATGCTTGATATTGCTATTGATACCGGACTCAAGGCTGCAAAGATCACCCTTTACAAATAAGAGCGGTAAAACTGAAACATAAACTGCAAAATCCCCCGATTTTTAATCGGGGGATTTTTTATATTGTGACTGCATTGAAAAACACGCAGCCCGTTGTTTAGCATATACTATGCCGCCGCCGCGCAGGCAACTGCGCTTGCTCACGGTGACGGGGCACCGCGAGCCGCCCGTGATGCAACACGGGCGGGCGGCGGCAGTTTTGTCAGAAACTGCGGGCTGCGGCGGATGGGAACGGTAAAAGTCAGCTTTCTGCAGCGACGAAATATTGACCGATCAGCTCGTGAGGCAAAAACTGAAGGATAACGGTCGAGCCGTCAGCCTCACCGACGCGTGAGCAGAGATAAATGCCGCCGTCTTCGGAGTCAAGATAGTACAAGCCGTAGATATATTCCATGCCTCGGGAAGCGGGGATGGGGTCTTGGAGAGTGCCGTCGTGTTCGGGATCTATAACAGTCCAAAGAGCAGGGGAGAGATCGGGCTCCCAGCCGGGCTGAGATGTGTGAGACTGACGGCATTTGTAGAGCTTGCCGCAGTATTGGCGGCGGTCGTTTTCGAGGTAGAGCGTGTTAAGTTTCCAGGGCTTGAAAAGTGAAGGATATTTTGCGGCTTTGGAGTCTGCCGCAGAAGCAGCAAAATCCATCATTGCCGCACGAAGCTGGCGCAGCGCATCAAGTTTGTTGGTCAAATGTCATTCCTCCAATCCGGCAAGAGCGGAAAGCTCCGCTTCAAGTTGAGTGAGTCTGTCAGAATCGGAGGGAATGGTTTCAACAGCAACGCCGTTGCGGTAAAAAATGCCATTCTCAAAGGTGTCTCCGATCTCTGCAGCGCAAAGTGAGCAGTCATAGATGGTGTAGCCGATGGGAAGGCGTATGGCAAGGCCTCTGTCGGCGTATTCGATAATGTTTTCCACCTCGTTGGTGGTAATGTTGATAACAGCTTTTCTCATTTTGTCCTCCTAAAAAACAGATTAATATCCCCAGCGAACAATTACGATGCCGGAGCCGCCGCGGGCGCCATCCACATATGTGGTCTCGGTCGCACCGCTGTTGGAAGAGGTGTTGTAGGCGGCCGCACCGCCACCGCCGGAACCGGTGTTTGCCGCAGCATCGATGCCGCCGTTTCCACCGCCGAGAGTACCGCCTTTTCCTGCGGTGGTGACGGTGTAACCGTTCCAGTAAATGGAGGCCTCACCACCGCCACCACCGGCACCAAACTGTTTGAAAAACACTCCTTCGGTTTCGTCGAAGGGATAGGATGTGCCGTCTTTGCCGTTGGTCGCGGTGTTATAAACGGTGTTGGCATAAAGCCTTCCGCCGGTTCCGCCGTTGGCAGTGATAGAATTATATTGAGTGGATGTGTCAAAAGCAGAGGATTTGTTGGACCTTGAGGTGGATGAACAGGCAGCGGCAACGGTTATGGTGTAGGAAGTCTCTTCCACATCAAGTTGGTAGAGAGTGAGACCGACAGCACCGCTGCCGCCTTTTCCGCCCTGAACACTTTCGTTCAAAGCAGAGGATTTAGCTCCAGCCAACCCGGAACCGAGAATAAAAACATCGATCTTACCGGGCTTGGAGAAGGTCAGCGTGCCGCTGGAATAGCATTCCATGTAGCCACAGCTTTCGTTTCCGAAAACCGCATGGCTTCCGGAAAAAACAGGGATGGCAAAATCGGAGCGAGGCTTGCCGCCATAGGTAATGTTGAATACCATCCGCTCACCCCACGATCAGTACATTGGCAAAGACCGTGTCCGAGGGGAGAGAATAAAGCGCCTTGAAGGTTACGGTGCCGTTGGATTGAGCTGATGCGTAACAGCCGCACTCCAACCAAAGAGCCATACTTTCAGCGGCGGCAGAGACAACAATGTTGTTGGAATCAGTAACTCCGCTCACCGTTTTTGTGACGGAATAAGGTGCGGAAGTGCCCTCCCATTCATCCGCAGCAACGGAGACAATGGCAGTATCAGCCTCCAGCGTTCCTATGCTGCTGACGAAACCGCAAAACTGCTTGTTGTGGCGCAGGTCACGGATGCGCTCGGCAGAAATTTCTGAAGATGCAGCGGGAATTTCAATTTCGGCAATGCCAAGCTCCCATATACCGAGGCTGAGGTCGCGGGTTAGTTCGGCAGGAGTATAGCCGACGGAGCTGTATTCGCCCTGCAGAACGGCAAGACGTATATCGCGGTTGTTGAGATCCAATCTGAGGACGATGCGGTCAATTCGTCCGCGGTTGCTGTCCGCAGAAATGAGTGAAAGTGTTTCGGATTGTTCGGCCCAGCCGAATCTTCCGCGAATGAGACAGCGTCCCGCCGCAACATTCACAGACATTCCTCCAGCAGGTGCAACAGCAAAGCCGTTTGCGGGAGTGGGATAGATGCCGTCATCCAAAAAAGATTCGAAAAATTCCGAAAAGAATTCGGCATTTTCCGCTCTGTCATATCTGGGCAGACCGTTGCCGTCGTATCCGATTATTTGCGCATCAAAAAATCCGTATCGCATATGGTTCCTCCTTTTTGTAAAATTAAGCTATTGTAATTGATAAATATTTCAGGTGTTGAGTGTGCTTGCGGAAAAACTTATAGACACGACAGGGTCGGCAGAAACAGCGCCGTCGGTCAGGCTGCTGTCAAAAAATTCGCGTATCTCAAGAATTCTTCCGCGGGAGATAATGCTGTGAGTGTTGTCGATATATTCGCACAGATCACCAAGGTCAAAATCACGGCGATAAACAAGCGAACCACCGTTCTGCACCGAGCCTTTCACCGAATCGGTGACGGAATATTCGGCAAGAAGCTCCGAACCGCGCTGCAAAAGAAGCTTTTTGAATTCGGTGAGGCTCATCAAAACACCGTTGGAGCGCTGTTTTACGGATGTGGCATTCACAAAAAGCTCACGGCGCACATCACCGTCGCGGATATGGTCAAGTTCAAGCAGTATTTCGCTGTCATCTGCCGCCACTCCGTAGATGTAGGCGAAGTTTTTGTGCCGTGTAGAGCTTTTTTGATAACGGGCAGAGTTGATATTTTCAAAATTATCGGAAAATATGGCCCAGGAATTTTCGGTTTGGTCGGTGGTACGGTCAAGTCCGCGGCAGATGCTTACAGTAACGGTGTTGGTTTGGTAATCGAGAGCAGCTTTGATAAAAAGCTCCTGGTCAACACAAATGCTGTGGACGGCGGTGAGCAGATTGTCGCCCATAAACTGAACTGCGGTCTCTCCTCCGACATTGTTGGCGTCTCCAAGCACCAAGGCCGGAATTCCGCGGCCGGCTGCTGTGTCTGATATGGCATTTGATGCTATAAGCTCACGGATAACGGTTTCCGCATTTCCGCTGAGCTGAACGGCAGTGGGGATAACACGGCTTGAAAGCAGCGCCTCCAACGTTCTGCCGGAGGCACAGACGGTAACAATGTTTTGTTTGTATTCAAGTGTGACCGATTCTATCAGAGCGGTCTCCGCCGTATCGGCACGGTAGATGAAACTGCCGTTTCGCAAATCAGAGAGTCGGTCGCTGCCTTGAATGGTAAGGGTGAATTCTCCGCAGGTATAGCAGCGGCGTATCCATTCGAGCGTTGTGAAACCGTCGATCAGACCGATTATTTCAAAGTTTTGGTCGAGAATATAGAGTTCTGTCATATTGTACCTCCAAAGTTGTCGGTATCAGGTGTATGTGCGCAGTGCCCAAACTGCCGCCCCGCCCGTCCGTGACAAACAC
>JAFSHJ010000161.1 GCA_017440425.1 Oscillospiraceae bacterium
CTCGGTGAGGATACCACCGTTGTTGCCACCGGCGGCTTTGCGGAAGACATCGTCTCCCATTGCCACAGCAACATCATCTGCGACCGTGACCTCATCCTCAAGGGTCTGCACATCCTCTACCGCAAAAATGCCAAAAACTGATTTGGCTTTCCTGATCTGCTTAATATTATGCGTTGCATCCGGATATACCGGAGCAGCAGCAAGGAGTGTTATAAAATGTCTACAGAAAAGAAAAACAGCTATTTTTCCACCCGCAACCTAGTGCAGCTTGCGTTGCTGACGGCGATCATCGTTGTTATGGCGTTTACACCCGTCGGCTATCTCAGAACACCTGTTGTTGAGGTGACCTTCCTCACCGTGCCCGTCATCATCGGTGCCATCATCATCGGACCGCTTGCAGGCGCTTTCCTCGGCGGCGTGTTCGGTTGCACCAGCTTCATTCAGTGCTTTGGAATGAGCACATTCGGCGGCACATTGCTCGCCATCGATCCTCTTTTCACCTTCCTGCTTTGCTTCATCCCCAGAGTTTTGATGGGTTTCCTCTGCGGCATATTCTTCAATGCCATCTATCGCGCAGATAAATCCTCTTCCAAGCTGGTTGCTTTCTCCTTTTCATCTCTTTCCGGCTCACTTCTCAACACAATTTTGTTTGTCATCTTTGTTTTCGTCTTCTTCGGCAACTCGGAATACATCCTCTCCTTCGGTGCCAATACCTTCGAGATCATTGCCGTTCTTGTTGGCATAAACGGAATTGTTGAGGCTGTTGTCTGCACCATCCTCGCCACCGCTGTGTGCAAGGCTTTGGTCAAGATCTATTCCCACATCAGCCAAAAAGAGACCAAAACCAAGATAACAAAAAAAGATTCTAAAAAAAACTCTAAAAAGTAAGCTTCAAAGTCCGGTGACAAATACTGTTGCCGGACTTTTTTATTTTTAATTTTTTTATCAATTGACTTTTATCTGCAAAGTGATATAATAATTTTGGTTTTACCGATTATTTCATCTGCTTTGGAGGCGTTGTTATGGTACAGCGTTTGAAATTATCACCACACGATGTCGGTAAGCTGCTTTTGGCTTGTTACATCGTTTATTTTGCAACATATTTCGGAAGGACTCACTACAGCTCCGCAATGGTCGCCATTATTCCCGAGTTTGGCTGCACCAAGGCAGAAGCAGGTCTTGTCTCTTCCTATTTTTATGCTATATATGCGGTTTTCCAGATCGTACACGCCGTTATCGCAGACCGCTCCAACAACAAGGCGATGATAGGCATTTCTCTTGCGGTTTCAGCCGCCACCAACCTGATGATGCCCTTTATGCCCAGCATTGCCGCAATGAAATATGTCTGGATGTTAAACGGTATTGCCCAATCTGCAATGGTCACACATCTCATGGGCATCTGCGCAAAAATGGTTCCCATCGATATGCTGCCACGCACAATGACCATTCTCATAACCGCATCCTCCCTCGGCTCACTTCTCTCCTATCTCTTCTCCTCTTTCTTCATCAGCATTGCCTCCTGGAAGTTTCTGTTCTATTCGGGTGCAGTAATTTTGGGTGCATCCACCCTGCTGTGGTTCTTCACCATTAATAAGCTGGAAAAACGCTGTATCTACGAGGAAAACACCGAGACCACACCTGCTCCTCAGGCAGCTGTCTCCACCAACTTCAAGCAGATAATTTATATGTTCCTCTCCGGCGGACTTATCATCTCCCTGCTCATCACAACTATAGACGGCATTCACCGTGAGGGTATGATCTCCTGGTTCCCCTCCTTTGTAAAGGAGTCCTACAACGTCTCCGAATCCTTCTCTGTCTTTATTGCAATACTTCTCCCCATGCTCAGCTTTTTCGGAAGTCCGCTGGCTCGTTTTGTCACAACAAAAATCGGAAACCGCGCTTCCAGCGTTGTCCGCGGCACAATGTTCTATGGCATTTCACTTGTTCTGCTGGTCGTTCTGCGCTTCACAGCCTGGTCCGGCATAGTGGTTTCCTGCGTGATCTTCGCAGTACTCTCGCTGCTGATGACTGCCATCAACGTCTCATTTATCAACAACACCTCCGTTGAGATGGCGGCATACGGCTGCTCCGCACTTCTCACCGGCATTCTCAACTTCGGTTACTGCGCAGGAAGTGCCGTATCCGGCTATGTAATGGGTGCTATCTCCGATAAGCTCGGCTGGACAGCCGTGCTGGATTTCCTTTGGATAGTTGCTGTTGTGGCTGTTGCGCTGGGACTTATCGTCAGCGTTTTGTGGACAAGATTCCTGAAACGGCTTAACATTTCCAAACAACAGGCTGATGCCGCAGTATAACTGAAATTAAAGGTCAGTGTTATCAGATATCGGCCTTTTTCACTATCTTTAATTTTGGAGTATACTTTCCCTCCTTTTGATGCTATAATATAACTTGCGCATAAAACTGTTTTGATATTATTTTAAAATCGGGTGTATTGCTATGATAAACAAACACTTACGCATTGCTCCCCACAACGTGTGGAAGCTTCTCTTGATCTGCTATATCGCCTATGTGGCCACCTTTTTCGGCAGAACCAACTACAGCTCCGCAATGGTTGCCATCATCCCTGACCTGGGATGTACAAAGGCAGAGGCAGGACTTGTCAATTCCTTTTTCTGGGGGATTTACGGCATCGGTCAGATCGTCAACGGCTTGTTTGCCGACCGAATTAACAACAAGGTGATGATTACCCTCTCCCTCTCCGTTTCTGCTGTCATCAACCTTTCCATGCCTTTTGTCGCAGATATACACATCATGAAATATCTCTGGCTGCTCAATGGTATTGCCCAATCTGTTATGCTCACAAACCTTATGGGAACCATCACACACATGGCGCCCATTGATATGATTCCCCGTGTCACCGCTGTCTTCCACACCTCTGCTGCGGCGGGCACCCTGCTCTCCTATCTCACATCGTCACTGTTTCTCAAAATTGCATCCTGGAAGTTCCTCTTCTATGCCGCATCTGCACTTTTGCTTGTAACCGCCATAGTGTGGTTTTTGGTCATCAGTAACCTGCAGAAGCACCGCATCCACACCGACGACACCGAGACCGAGCCTGCGCCACAAACCAACTTTCTCTCCAGCTTGAAGCAGATAAAATACATTTTCATCGCAGGCGGTCTGGTATTTTCCCTTGTAATTGCATTCTTTGATGCTGTCCACAGAGAAGGTTTGACCGTGTGGCTTCCCAACTTTGCTAAGGAGACCTATTTCACATCTGATTCCATCTCTGTGCTCATCGCAATTGTACTTCCTATAGTGAACCTGTTTGGAAGTTGGCTTGTCAGCTTCACAGGCAAGCGCCTTGGAAAATATTCCAACAGCGTGGTTATTGCAACCACACTTTACATTGCTGCGTTCTTCGTGCTTATTGCACTCCGTCTCACCGCTTTCCACAGTTTGGTTGCCGCATGCATTCTGATTGCAAGCATCACTCTGATGATGACCGCCATAAACGCCTGCGTTGTCAACCACATTGCCATTGAGGTTGCCGCCTACGGCTGCTCTGCGGCACTGACAGGAATAATAAACTTTGGCTATTGCTCCGGCAGCTCGCTTTCCAGCTATCTCATTGGCTTTATTCAGGAGAAGTGGGGCTGGGTGACCGTGTTCGATTTCTTCTGGGTGGTTGCAATTATCGCCGTTGTCTGCGGAATTGCCTGCAGCTTCTTCTGGACCCGTTTCCTCAGACGCCTGAAGATCTCTCAGGAACAAAACAACACCGTATCCCACACAGCATAGGCAAAACCTATCACTATTGCACAATATACTAACAATACACAAGTCGTATTTTGGCATTTATTGCAAAAATAAAAAAATTCGTTTTAACCCCTTGATTTTACCTAACCAACATGCTATAATATATTGCGGCTTGAGAGATAACACTTAGCCGCAAAAGTATCCGGGTGTGGCGCAGCTTGGTAGCGCGCTTGACTGGGGGTCAAGAGGCCGCAGGTTCAAGTCCTGTCACTCGGACCATGGCGAGTGTTCTTACAGCATTTGAAATGTTGTAGAACACTCGCTTTCTTTATATCGCGACTTGACAAGGTGCGTAGTTTACGACTACGCCTTTTCTTGTATTTACGGATACCTCGGGCACAGGCAGCGGGAACACTTCAGGAATGAAGATCGCACCCAC
>JAFSHJ010000162.1 GCA_017440425.1 Oscillospiraceae bacterium
AAACCGCGATGACTATAAGTTCATAGTCAAGCACATGGTCACCCTGCCCACCGACGGCGAATACGAGATTGGCGATATCGAAGATCTCTCCAACACAGTAGTAGTAACCGAAGAAGGCATCGAGATCACAGTAGAGCACGGCTTCAGCCCGTTTGCAATCGGCTATGCCAAGAAGACCAACGAGTTCGTTCCCGATGATACAAACGAGTTTGAACCGGAAGGCAAACCCGGCAAGAAACCCTTCGATGGCGTAGTTATCATCATCGGTGCAGGCGAGGATAAAGAAAACGTAGGCACAGGCGGAAGCTCCTACAAAGTACTTGCATCTCTTGCAGGCTTTGCAGCAGTTGCAGCAGGCGCACTTATAGTCTCCGACAAAAAGTTCCGCACAAAATAATAAAATCTGATTAAAGGTTTAACCGCCGCAGAGAACTTCTCTGCGGCGGCTTTTTTAGCTAATTATGTATATTTTAAGGGGTTATAAACGGAGAGTATAAAAATATTCGGCAAAAAGAGAGTGAAATAGTAAAATGTTGTTGATGAAAATCCCTTGATGTTATATGCGTGCAATGGTATAATAATTTTAATGATCCTCGGCATTTCGCAAAAGGTGTGCGGCTTGAAGGAGCAAAACGTAAAAAGGAGAAAAATATGAGAAAACGCATATTGAGTGTTGTGCTGGCATTTGTAATGATATTTACTATGATGTCCACCGCTTTTGCGGATGAAACACAGCAGAACGAAGCAGAACAGCCCGAGACCGAGAACCTTGCCGAAAACGGCAGCTTCGAAGATGTTGAGGACGGCAAGGCAGTTGGCATCAACACTTCGGATGGCTGGGACGGCTCAAAGATGTCGCTGGAAACCGATCCCGAAAACGTTTATTCGGGCAGCAGCTCTCTCAAAATGAGCAGCGACATAAGAGACCACACCTGGGCACAGATTCCGGGCAGATATCTCACACCGGGCGCAACCTATCAGGTGAGCTTTTGGGCCAAAGGTACTGTTGAAACATCAAGCGGCAGTTTTGGCTACGACCTTGAGCAGTATACCGATGATTTCGGCCACAATAAGTCGGAATTTTGGGGAGGCTTAGGCAAGGGGGCCGCTTTCCCCATCAAGGAAGATGAGTGGACCTACTGCGTGGAATATTTTACGCTGCCGGATAATATCGTTGCAGTCAACCTGACAATGGGTTGGATCGGCGGAGAGGGTACGGTCTATCTTGACGATGTCCGCATCGAAAAGTACATCGATGCTCCTGTGGGTAAAATGTACAACAAGCACGTGTTCTATTATCCCGAAGAAGAATCGGGATATGCCGAAATAAACTTCAACAAGTTCTATGAGGTCGAGAAAAAATATACTCTTGACGTGGCTCTCACCGATGGCGACGTTGTTTTGGAAGAGGCAAAGAACGTTGATATCACAGATAACTATGCAATTTTCAACTACAGCCTTGAAAAAATGACTGAAAAAGAACATGCCTATACCGTGACTGCAACTCTTAAAGATGCAAGCGGTGCGGTTTGTGAAACGATAAGTGAAGATGTTTTCATCTATGACCGTCCCACCGTTCTCAATGAAAACGGCGAATATATTAACGAAGACGGCTCCGTCTTCAACCCCGTATTTGCGTTTTGGGGTCCCGATGTGTGGGAGGAAAACGCAGACCTTGCAGCAGCGGGCGTCAACACCATTTTGTGGAGCATCCCCGCAAACAAGGAAGAGGCTCTTAAACAGCTGGATGACCTCCATGCCCTTGGCATGAAGGCAAATGTTGTTATGTTCTGGGATATGGAGCCTACGGGACATCCCGTAAATACAGAGCGTGTCATCGAAGCCATGAACTGGATCAAAGATCATCCCGCCATCTATGCGTGGAACGTGGCAGATGAGCCATATCTGACCGCTCATCCTCCCATGGAAAGCACAGTCCGTGACCTGATGATCGAGAGCTACAAAGTCATTCGTTCTGTTGATAAAAAATACCCCGTGACCTATGTTGAGTCACACCCCGAAGAATATGCTCATTCAGACGACTATTCCGATATCATTCTCATCGACCCGTATCCCGGTGCAAACAGCTTTGCATCATATGTCGGTGACCGCACGGCAGAGATCACCTCTGCGGTCGACAGACCCGTTGGCGTAATTCATCAGTCTTTTGCTTATGCCGACCGCAAGCCTAAAGATTACGAACTGCACTCCATGGTCTATCAGGCATATCTGGGAGGAGCTGCTTATATGGGTCATTACGGCATCGGCGGTGCAGGTCAGCTGGAAGCCGACGAAAAGCTGTGGCCTATGGTACAGGGCATCTGTGATTCCGGCGAATTGGATATACTCTTCAAGCAGTATTCAAGCGGAAAATCCCCCGTTATTGCTTCCGAACGCGGCAAAAAGGTGTGGTATGATGTATTTGAGCAGGATGGAGTTATCTATGCAGCGATTCAGAACAGAGATTCGCTGGAGAGAACGTTAACTATAAGCCTTGACAGCGAGATCGCAGGAGTTGAAGCGATTAAGTGGGCAGACCATGTTGTGGTGGATGCTTCGGCAGAAGGCTGTGATATCAATGTCAAGCTGGGAAGAATGCAGGCGGTTATGCTGAAGATCGAGCTTGCAGAAGCTGAGGAAAGCGGTTCGGAAGGTTCGGATATTGAAGAACCCGACGTATCCGAAGACCTGACTTTTGGCGAAAAGCTGAAGGCATGGTTTAATAACATTGGTTCTTGGTTTGTGCAGACATGGCAGAAACTGACCGGTAAAAACTAAAATTAAATAATCTTAACAGTTAAAATCCGCTGCAGAGAAACTCTGCGGCGGATTTTTTCGCTATAAATTTCATCAGGCGGAATCGTCCAGCAGGGAGCGGATTAAGGCAAGTATCTTTTTCTCCCGCCGTGATACCTGCACCTGGGTCATTCCAAGCCGCTGCGCCGTTTGAGACTGTGTCATGGATCTGCAGTAGCGCAGATAGATGAGCAGGCGATCCTCTTTGGGCAGAGAATCCATGGACTGTATCAGCGAGAGATTTTCGGAAAGCTGCTCTTCGGGAGGCTCCACGGGCAGGTCTATCTGTCCGCCGTATTCACCGTTGTCATCTGAGGAGAGGGAGAGCACCGGTGCTGCGGCGCAGCTTGCCTCTGTCACCGCCTCCTCGCTGACACCGAGTATCGCCGCAAGCTCGCTCAGCGAAGGCTCACGGCCGTTGAGTGTGGAAAAACGCTCCCTTTCACGGGTCAGCTTCTGTGATAGCTCCTTGAGCCCGCGTGAAATTTTAACGCTGCCGCCATCGCGGAAAAGCCGCTTTATCTCGCCCAAAATAACAGGCACAGCATAGGTGGAAAACCGCACACCACGGCTTTTATCAAAGGCGTCTGCCGCCTTTATTATGCCAATGCAGCCGGCCTGAAAAAGGTCGTCATATTCAATGCCGCGTCCCTTCAGCTTGTGGGCACAGGCGTGCACCAGCCCGAGGTTGTTTTCAATCATCTCCTCGCGGGATATTCCCTCGTATTCCGTGCCGTTTTTATCGGTGGCGCAGAAGTTTTTTTCGGAAAGTTTAACTGCCGTTGACATCAGCAAATACCTCTATGCATCTTTGTAATATGTAGCCGTTCATCTTTCCGAGAGGATCTTCTCAAGTATCACGGTTGTGCCCTGCCCGGGACGGGAGCTGACCCGCACTCTGTCGGTGAAGGAACACATGATGGAAAAGCCGAGCCCTGCCCGTTCGCCGCTTTGGTCACCGCTGTAGGCGGGCTGCATTGCCTGCTTGATATCCTCAATGCCGCAGCCGCTGTCCCTTATTTTTATCCACAGCCTGCGTGAGGGATATATTCTTGCGGTGATGTGTATCTTTCCGATGCCGCTTTCGCCGTAGGCATGGACGATGCAGTTGGTCACCGCCTCGCTGACAGCGGTTTTGATGTCGCACAGCTCGTCCATCAAAGGGTCGAGAGGGGCGGCAAAGGCTGCAACGGCGGTGCGTGCAAAGGCCTCGTTTGAGGAGCGGGAGTCAAAGGTGAGTTTCATCTCATTCAGCGGTTTCATGTGGCACCTCCTTGGTTTTTGCAGTTTCAACTGCGGCAATGCGGTCTATTCCGGAGAGCTTCAGCACCTTTTTCAGGTGTCCCGAGGCACCGCATATCCTCACGCTTCCGCCGTGCTCTTCCATCAGGCGGCAGCGCCCCATAATTAGTCCGATGCCGGAGCTGTCCATAAAGCTGACTGCAGAAAAATCCAGCTCCAGCAGCTCCGGCTGAACACGGATTATGGCACTGTCTATCTCCTCGCGAAGCGGTTTTGCGCTGTGGTGATCTATCTCCCCGGATAATCCGGCACGCACAAAGCTTCCGGAAATATCAAGTTTCAAAGGCATATGTTTTTTGCGCAGAGCTTGTCCGCGCACTCCTTTCTTTAAAAATTGCGTAAAATAAAAATACCCTTATCAATAATGATAAGGGTATTTGGGTGTAAAATTTGTCGAAGGCTGAAAACAAAAAATAAATTTATCGTCACAGCAAAAGCAGTCCCAATGAATAGGAGAGCAGGTTGGAGAGGAAGACCAAAATCAGCAGATATCCCTTCTGCTTGCAGATGACAGAGAGAAACAGCCACTCTGCAATAACCACCAGCACCTCTGCGGGATAAACCGCAATATTCACAGCAGAGAGCGGTGCACCAACCAACACGGCTGTCTGCAGCGAGAGGTTGAGCAGCAGGTTGGTGAAGAGGTTCACCAGCGCCCAATAGAGAAAAAACAGCTTGTGTGAGCAGGAAAACTCAAACCGAAACAACCGCGCACAAAGAGGTGAGCGGTTGGAGGTGAGCTTTTTTAAGCCCAAAATTGCGGCGAAAAATGCCGATTCAATTGTTACCGTCAGTATGGCAGCAAGGAGTATCATCACTTATCCTCGTTTTTGGAGTTTTTTTTGCGTTTGATGATAATTACGCAAAGCACCACAGCTGCAGCAACCAGCACCACAGCACCGATCAAAAAGGGCAGCACAGCCTCAAGACCTCTGATAAGTATCTGCGCAGGGGAGATTACATCGGCAAAGGCGACAACGGTGAGAGAAAGGATGCAGGCAAGTGCAACAAGCATGGCAACAAACTTTTTCATTGGTCATATCTCCTTTTTGGCAGAATTTTTTACGCTGCGTTTAATTAAAAAGAACAGCGCAGCAGCCGAAACAATGAGCAAAACCGCTGCGATCACCGCTGCAGCGGGAGAAAACAGCGCAATATCTTTGCCGCCGTCGGGAGGTGGTGCAATGAGGTCGGCAGCAGCGGGAGTTGTTGACAAAAATGCGGAGAAAGCACAAAGTGCAGACATCAGCACAGCTTTAATTTTTTTCAATTTATTCACTCCGTTTTAGTTTTTGTTGCGTTTAACAAAATATCTTATGATGAAGAAAAGTGCGACCGCCGCACCGATAAGGATTAGTGCAATAAAGCCGAGGATAACTATGAGCACCACAGCCGAGCCGGTCACGGAAATGGCAGTCGGACCGTCCTGACCGCCGATTATCGCATCCGCAAATGCCGTGACAGAAGTGAAGGCGGAGGCACAGGCGAGCAGCAAAGAGAACAGAATAGCCTTGAGTTTTTTCATAACGAACATTCCTTTCTCTGTATATGTGGAATTAAACTGCGGTTTTACTGCGTTTGGAGATATAAACCGCAGCAAAAATCATCAGAACCGTGTTTATGACAAAAACAGCTGCCGAAACCGAGGTGCGAAGCAGCGGAGCATCCGGCAGGAACATTGCAAACAGCGTTCCGGGATAGAGAAAGCTGGCGGCAAGACCGAATGCAAAGCCGGGGTTTTGGGGCAGCAG
>JAFSHJ010000163.1 GCA_017440425.1 Oscillospiraceae bacterium
AGGCGGCAGATAACTTCAAGACCGTGACCGAAAACTTTGCCGGGAAGAACTTCCATTGTGGCATCATCAATATTTGCACTTACATAGTGAGTTTTGATTCCGGCAGCTTTGAGCATCTCGAAATAATAAACGGAGGTCTGAAGGTTTGCTTTACCAATACCTTCAATGGTAAGACCAACGCTGTTCTCGCCCGGATCAAATACGCCGTCTTTGCAGGTGCAGTCATCTTTAAATTTGAGCAAAACATTGCCGTTATCAAGTTTAAATACGTTCTTGGTTTTTCCTGTGTAAATAAGTTCCATGGTTGCATCTCCTTTTAGTTTGATATTTCTTGTTTTATGGCACCCCCAGTAGGAATCGAACCTACAACTAGCCCTTAGGAGGGGCTTGTTATATCCATTTAACTATAGGGGCAAATTCAGTTCCTCAACTTATTTATTTTACAACAATATGGCTTTTTTGTCAATAGCAGAGCGGGAGTGCCTCACACAATAAAATGCAAGAAATAACATTCCCGCAGGCACAAATTTTTGTTATATAACACCCATGCCTGCGGGAATCATCCAAACATTATTTATATGACGTTTGTCAGAGAGAAACAGTCTTTACATCAGCCTGCAGCTCTGCATCAGCCACTTGATAAAGCTCAACAAACGGCTCTTTTCCGTCATTTTCCGTTACAATATTATCTTTAAAAATTATCTTCTCTGCATTGTCAAAGTGCGCAAGTTTGACAGATCCATCCTTAACAATGAACTTGTTGCCGTATACCGATATCTTCTTGTGGAAATATTTACCTTCCGCAACCGCTCTGCGCGGCACACAGTTTATGAGCGGATATTCTTTATAGAAATATCCGCATCTTTCAAAGGTGTTGTTGCGGATGGTCACATCGTTTACGCCTCCGGACTCATACCAATATTCTCCGTTTGCTTCAAACTGAACACAAACGCCCGGAGAGATAAACAGGCAATCTTCTATCACGGTCTTACCCTTTGATGCTATAAGTATACCTCTTGCCCTGTTGTGTCTGACAATGTTGTTGCGGAAAACCAGCTCTGCGGTGTAACTGATGTTTTCGGCAGAATCTCCCACGATCACATCGTCTGTATCCTCTGCCACAGCAAGACGGATAAGATCAGAATTTATATATTCGATCTCTGTAATCGTCTTTTCTGTGTAAGGTATAAGCGATACGGGATCAAGTATCTGAATGCGGTCTCCCACACGGAAGATGCGGATACCCTTTGCTGCCTCGTGCATCTCTTTGACAAACAACTCGTTGTTTGCTTTTCTCACAACCTTGGTATACATTCCGTGAATGTTGAGAGCATCGTCCAGCTGACACTCAAAAGTGCAATTCTCAACAATAACTTTTCCGCTGCAGCTCACAAAATGCGTTGCATCTGCGTTTGCGGTGTAATATCTTCCGTCGTGTTTCAAGGTGTTGAAATTGGAAAGGGTAATGTTTTCGCAGATCTGTGCGGCAAATCCCATTCCCATGCAGGAGTGTATCGTCACGTTTTGACAGAGTATATTAGATGAATTCTCGCAGAAAACACCTGCAGCAAGTCGCCTTGTGGCATTGAGTATGATTATATTGCCGATCGGCGGAAAGCGCTTCACGTTATAAAGGCGCATCATATCGTTGCCAAGGTCTTCTATTTTCTCATCGCAAATGTTTATGCCAAGTGGGAAATCTCCCCTGAATTCTTCGGTAGCTGCCTCATATTCCTGATGTATCCACACATTGAAGGATATACCGTCCATATAGTCCGTCACAAGCTCGCTGTGCCTCATATGGAACTGCTCTTTTCCCTGCATTTTGAGAAGATCTATATAATTCTCGCCGTGAGCAACCACCTTGGTGTGCATAATTTGAGTCTGTGGATTTTCAAGAACAAGATTTTTAACGGTGATGTTGGAAGATTTTAGTATTCCTATATGTATCATCGCGCCGTGAACACGCAGCACAGAGCCGGAGAAATCCAGCTCCACATCCTGCATATCCTCAATAAGCACAGCCATACGTTTGGGGCCGTTCCAGCCGTGATTGGAGACAAACAAATTGCGTTCGCTGCAGTAATCGGGATATATTTCATACTCGTCTTTATCAAAAATGACCTTTATTCCGCTCTGTCCCTGCAGAGCATTGAACAGACAGTATAAGTTATAGCCATCATCATCGGTTTTTCGGTAATCTCTGAAATAAACAGTTTTCACGTCTAAAATCCCCCTCTGTTTCGGTTGCCTTCATTATAACTTAAATCCATATCAAATACAACAGTTTATTCTTTTTTATAAGCACAAATTCAACCCACCGCAAAAACAAAAGCTTGCTGCAACATTTATACAGCAAGCTTTTAATTTTATTATTTTGTGCCTCTTGCAAGGATGATGTCCACCATCTCGCCCACGTTTTTCATGCCGGAGACTTCCTTCATCTGGAAGCGCAGACCGAACTGTTTTTCAACAGCAGAGATAAGGTTGATGTGTTCAAGGCTGTCCCAATCCTCAATATCGTTTGCGGTTGTGGCTCTTGTAACAACGATATCGTCGTCATCAAACAGGTTTTGGAAAATTTTATTAAGTCTTGCAAATACTTCTGCTTCTGTCATTGTTGCGTCACCTTTCTTACTGTTCATTTATTGCTATAACATGGCAGCGTTTTGTGTGATCCGAAACATTCAGCTTCCAAACCGCATTGCCTTCGGCATCTTCGCTCTGTTTATCAAAACCGAAAAAGCCGTAAAGTTCTTTTACCATCTTGTTTTTTGCCGTGGGATAATAGTAACCGTAGATCTCTTCTATACCGCGCTTTTTTGCCTCTTCGACCACCACATCCAGCATTGCGAGTTCCATGTCACGCTTGAGCACACGGCAGCTCATCAGCCACAGTTCCATATGGAGCTGCTTCTCTTCTGCCCTGCCTATAACCACAGAAACAACACCGTTATCTCCGAATTTATCAGTGAGCTTTCCGTAGAGACAGATGTGGGAATCAT
>JAFSHJ010000164.1 GCA_017440425.1 Oscillospiraceae bacterium
CGCTGCTGCCGCTGTTGAAGCTGCTCCCGCTGCTCCCGTAAGCACCGGCGACATCAAGATTTCTCCCCGCGCAAAAGCTCTTGCTGAAAGCAAACACATCGATCCTCACTTTGCTGCTCCCACAGGTCCCTACGGACGTGTTATCGAGCGCGACATCCGCAAGCTCATTGAGAGCGGCGTTGGCGCAACAGCTGCTGCATTTGACGGCGCAAGCGCTGCAGGCATGGCTTCCGGCACAGGTCTCGGCGGCCGCGTAAGCGTAAACGATCTCGCAGCTCCCGCAGCTCCTGCTGCAGCACCCGCTGCCGCTGCAGAGCCCGCAGTAGAGTATGAAGATGTAAAGTTCAGCTCCATGAGAAAGGCCATCTCCAAGTCCATGACTCTTTCTCTCTCCACAATTCCCCAGCTCACACACAACACAACCTTCGATGCAACAGAGCTTATGGCTTACCGCGCAAAGCTCAAGGCAAATGCAGAGAAGCTTGGTCTGCCCAACATCACCCTCAACGATATGGTTCTCTTCGTTGTTTCCCGCGTTCTGCTTAACTACAAAGACCTGAACGCAAATATGCTCGACGATAAGACCATCCGTCAGTTCAAGGATGTTCACCTCGGTATGGCAGTTGATACCGACCGCGGACTTATGGTTCCCACCATCCGTTTCGCAAACAAGAAGTCTCTTGCTGAGATCTCCGCTGAAGCTAAGGCTCTTGCAGCACAGTGCAAAGCCGGCAACATCAGCCCCGACCTCCTCTCCGGCGCAACCTTCACCATCTCTAACGTTGGTTCCCTCGGAATCGAGAGCTTCACACCGGTTATCAATCCTCCCCAGACCGGTATTCTCGGCGTAGATACTCTCATGACAAAGGTTCGCATGGTAAATGGCGAGCTCCAGGGCTATCAGGCAATGGGACTCTCCCTCACATACGACCACCGCGCACTGGACGGCACACCGGCTTCCAAGTTCCTGCGTGACGTTGCATTCGGTCTTGAGAATTTCTCTCTCTTCCTCTCTAAATAATTTTTAACCGAATTGATTCCTCTTGCCGCAGCGACACAGCTGCGGCGGGGGAGGATTATATACGAAAGGCAAGGTCTTAAAAATGGAAGTATTTGATCTGATCGTTCTCGGCGGCGGCCCGGCAGGATATCTTGCTGCAGAGCGTGCCGGTCATGCGGGACTTAAGACCGCAGTTGTTGAGAAACGTGCTCTCGGCGGCGTTTGCCTCAATGAAGGCTGCGTACCCTCCAAAGCATTCCTCAACTCCGCAAAATATTACAACCATGCTCTCCATGCAGCACCCTACGGTGTTACTGTAACAGGCGTTTCCATCGACCACGCTAAGGTTGTTGAGCGCAAGAACAAGGTTGTAAAGCAGCTGGTAGCAGGCGTTGGCATGCAGATGAAGCGTAACCACGTTACTGTTATCGAAGGCAACGCTGTTATCGACGGCAAAGGCGACGAAGGCTTCAACATCAAAGTAAACGATACCGTTTATGCTGCAAAGAAGCTCATCATCTCCACCGGTTCCACAGCAGTTGTTCCGCCCATCCCCGGCGTAAAAGAGGGAATAGAGGCCGGTTTTGTTATGACAAACCGTGAGATCCTCGATATGACAACAGTTCCCGAGAAGCTCGTCGTTATCGGCGGCGGCGTTATCGGCCTTGAGATGGCAGCTTACTTCAACAGCATCGGCAGCAAGGTTACAGTTATCGAAATGCTGAACAAGATCGCCGGTCCCACAGAAGCTGAGATCTCCAAGATCCTTCTTAACAACTATAAGAAGAAGGGCGTAAACTTCTGCCTCTCCTGCAAAGTAACAGGTGTTGGCACAAACAGCGTTTCCTATGAGGAAAACGGCGAGACCAAGACAGTTGAAGCTGATAAGGTTCTTCTCTCCATCGGTCGCCGTGCATTCACTCAGGGCATCGGCCTCGAGACCATCGGCGTTCTCACCGAGCGCGGCGCTATCGTCACCGACGAGAACATGCGCACCAACGTTCCCGGCGTATACGCTACAGGCGACGTAAACGGCAAGTCCATGCTTGCTCACACCGCTTACCGTGAGTCTGAGGTTGCTGTAAACCACATCCTCGGCAAGAAGGACAAGATGCGTTACAACGCTATCCCCGCTGTTATTTACACCGATCCCGAAGTTGCATCCGTTGGTGAAACTGAGGAGACAGCAAAGGCTAAGGGTATGGACGTTCAGGTAGCTAACGTTACCATGAAGTTCTCCGGCCGCTATGTTGCTGAGGTTGAAGGCGGAGACGGCATCTGCAAGCTGATCGTTGACAAGAAGTACAACCGCCTTGTTGGTGTACATCTCATCGGCAGCTACGCTTCCGAGATGATCTACGGCGCTGCTCTCATGATCGAAACAGAGCTCCGCATCGACGACATCAAGGAGATCGTATTCCCGCATCCCACAGTATGCGAAGTTATCCGTGAGGCACTCTTTGAGCTGTAAGCTTTAAAGATACAGATTGTTAAGCAATCCAAATTAAAATAGGAGGAAATATCAATGCCTAAAACCCAATATGTAGATCCTGCCGTGATGCGCGCACCCGGTAAGATCACCTTCAACGACATCCCGATGAACCAGTACAACAAGACCATCGAGGAAGAAAAGGCTAACTACACCACAGAAGACTTCATGCGTATCTACCGCGACATGGCTATCTGCCGCGAGTTCGAGACCATGCTGTTCCAGATCAAGACCCAGAGCACCTATGGCGGCGACATCCAGTACACCTATCCCGGTCCGTCCCACCTTTCTCTCGGTCAGGAAGCTAACGCTGTTGGTCAGGCTTACATGCTCGACGAGAACGACTTCATCTTCGGCACACACCGCAGCCATGACGAAGTTCTTGCAAAAGGCCTCTCCGCTATCCACAAGCTCGACGAAGCTTCTCTCATGAAGATCATGGAGACCTTCGACGATGGTAAAGTTCTCAAAGCTATTGAGAAACACACCGACGCTTCCAACGTAAAGCAGCTCGCTATCGAGTATTTCATCTATGGTATCACCTGCGAGATCTTTGCTCGTGAAACCGGTTTCCACAAGGGTCTCGGCGGCTCCATGCACGCTTCCTTCCTGCCTTTCGGTATCTATCCGAACAACGCTATCGTTGGTGGTTCCGGCCCCATCGCAACAGGTGCTGCTCTTTATAAGAAAGAGAACTACAAGAAGGGTATCGTAGTTGCTAACGCCGGTGACGGTGCTGTTGGCCGTGGTCCCGTTTGGGAGTCCATGAACTTCGCAGCTATGGATCAGCTCAAGCAGCTCTGGGAAGAGAGCAAGCGCGGCGGTCTCCCGATCCTCTACAACTTCAACAACAATAACTATGGTATGGGCGGCCAGACCCGCGGCGAGACCATGGCTTATGAGTTCCTCGCACGTATCGGTTCCGGTATCACTCCCACCCAGATGCACGCTGAACGCATCGACGGTTATAACCCCCTCGCAGTTATCGACGCTTATCGCCGCAAGAAGCCCCTGCTTCTCAACGGTGAAGGACCCGTTCTCCTTGACGTTCTGACCTATCGTACCGGCGGTCACTCCACCTCTGACGCTCAGGTTTACCGTACCAAGGAAGAGGTTGAAGCTTGGACAGCTCTCGATCCGCTGATCACCTATCGTCAGGCTCTTGTTGACGCTAACGTTGCAGGCGACGCTGAGTTCGAAGACCTCCTCAAATATTCCAAGGACCTCCTCTATAAGACCACCAAGCTTGCTGTTGACGAGAGCGTATCTCCCTATGCTGACCTCAAGAACGACAAGCAGTTCATCGAGAACCTCATGTTCTCCAAAGAGAAGATCGCTAAATTTGACGACCGCGAACCCGAAGTTCTTGCTCCGAAGTCTGAGTGCCCGCGCGTAAAGCAGATCGAAGGCAAAGAGCGTTTCGTTGGCGGCGGCAAGAAGGTTTCCAAGCTTAAGACCTTCAACTACGGCGATGCTCTGTTCGAAGCTATCATCGATAAACTCTACGAAGATCCTACTCTCATCATGTACGGCGAAGACGTTCGTGAGTGGGGTGGTGCTTTCGCAGTATATCGTGGCCTCTCCGATGTTATTCCTTATTCCCGTCTGTTCAACTCCCCGATCTCTGAGTCTGCTATCGTTGGTACCGCTGTTGGTTACGCTATGGCCGGCGGACGTGCTCTCATCGAGCTCATGTACACCGACTTCCTCGGCTGCTGCGGCGACGAAGTATTCAACCAGATGGCTAAGTGGCAGGCAATGAGCGCAGGCTGCGTAAAGATGCCTGTTGTTCTCCGTCTCCCCAACGGCTCCAAGTATGCTGCTCAGCACTCTCAGGACTGGGTTGCTCTTGCTGCACACGTTCCCGGACTTAAAGTTTACTTCCCGGCAACTCCGTACGAGGCTAAGGGTCTCCTCAACCTCGCACTCAATGGTTCTGACCCCGTCTGCTTCTTCGAGAGCCAGCGCCTCTACAACAACGGTGAAGAGTTCCACGAGGGCGGCGTTCCCACCGGTTACTATGAGCTGAAAGAGGGCGACCTCGACGTTATCAAAGAGGGTACAGACCTCACCATCCTCACAATGGGTGCTACACTCTATCGTGCTATGGATGCTGTTAAGATCCTTGAAGAGAAATACGGCGTATCCTGCGAAGTTATGAACATCTGCAGCGTTGTACCTCTCAACTATGATCAGATCCTCGCTTCCGTTAAGAAGACCGGTAAGGTTCTCCTTACCTCCGATGCTTGCACCAGAGGCTCCTTCCTCAACGACATCGCTAAGAACATCACAGATCTCGCATTTGACGATCTCGATGCACCTCCCGTTGTTGTTGGCGCACGCAACTGGATCACACCTCCGTTCGAGTTCGACGAGTTCTTCTTCCCGCAGGCCAGCTGGATCGTTGACGCTGTTAACGAGAGCATCATGCCGCTTCCCGGCCATGAGCCCATCGCTAACTACACTCCCGTTGAAGCTATCCGCCGCGCAAAAGAGAGCGTATAATCAACCGACTGAAGTTGCTTGATTAGCCTTTCCGCAAGGAATAGTAAAACCCCCGAAGCAGTTGCTTCGGGGGTTTTTGTATGTTGTTAAATTTCTCCGTCATCCAAAAGCTTTTTAAGGCGATCGCCAATAGTTTCATTGGATTTTATTTTAAGAGAGGAGAGAATATCGTGTATCTCTTCGGTGACTCTGTTCATTTCAACCTCAAATTCAGATGCAGACATTCTCATAACGCCCGCTCTTACAGCAGAGAGCTGAATGAGTCCATCGGATGTGACCACGCGGACACGCTCATTTTTGCCGATGGTGGTGATAAGCTTTTCAATATAGTTGTCGCCGGTCTCGTTTTCTTTGGTGAAGACAACATGAATGTTGTTATAATCAAATTTTTTGCCGGTTCCGCTGGGAACGAGGTAAGCATCGAAGACGAGAACAGTCTCGCAGCGGGTGAATATGGAATAGTTGTTGAGCAGATCCATCAGCCGTGAACGGGCAAGATCGAGATCGGACTGTGCAATGGTTTTCAGATCATCCCAGGCAAAGATGACGTTGTAACCGTCCACGATAAGCACGTTTTTCCGAGGAACGGCAGGCTTGGTGTTTTTGGCTGCATGTTCCGAGGAGACAGCGGCGGGAATGCCATACTCTTTGCGGCGGATGGGACCGAATTCACGGAGCATTATCTCCTCGAGTTCTTTGTCGCTTATGTGGAAGTTGCGCTGATTGACCGCAGGGGAGGTGTTCACGGTGTTGTTGCGCAGGCAGCTTTCAAGATGCATATAGTTGTGAACCTGATCCCATTTAACGTTAAAACCGCCTCCGTGAGCGCAAAAAACAGAATCGGGAGTGTTTTCAAGGTCGCTTTCGGGGGAATATTCCAGCTCTGATATTACAGCATCGGCATTGTGACATACGTCATATCCGGAAACTTCCAGCGAAAGTCTTCCGCGTCCACCGGTGTATGCGGCAAGCTCTGCAGCATAGCCGTCGAGGGTGATAACGGGAGCTCTTCCCGAAAGCAGATACATTCCGCCGGATTCCTCGGGACTTTCGAAGCTGCCGTTTTTGGCGCGGATATCGTTTATGGCACGACCTATTTGGTCGTGAGGCACTTCCAGACGGAAATCATAATATGGCTCAAGCAGAACGGATTCGGCATACATAAGTCCGTGGCGCACCGCACGGTAGGTTGCCTGACGGAAATCGCCGCCTTCTGTGTGTTTTATATGGGCTCTGCCTGCCGCAAGTGTTATCTTCATATCGGTTATGGGAGCACCGGTCAGCACACCGAAGTGCTGCTTTTCTCCGAGGTGCATCAGGATAAGTCTTTGCCAGTTTCTGTCGAGGATATCTTCGCTGACACTTGTTTCAAAAACAAGACCCGAACCGCGGGGAAGCGGCTCCAAAATCAGGTGAACTTCCGCATAATGGCGCAGAGGTTCATAGTGACCGATGCCTTCAACCTTATTTTTGATAGTCTCTTTATACATGACCCTGCCAATGCCGACTTCAGTCTCTATGCCGAAACGCTCAAGTATAATGCTTTTCAAAATCTCGGTCTGCACCTCGCCCATAAGGCTGACGTGAATCTCCTGCAGATAGGCATTCCAGGTGAATTTGAGCTGCGGATCTTCCTCCTGAAGCAGTTTCAGCTTGGGCAGCATTGTCTGCGGATCCACATCATCGGGAAGGAAGAGTTTATAGCTCATTACCGGCTCAAGATAGGGCTCATTGGCGGCCTGTTCATATCCGAGTCCCTCTCCGCCATAGGTTGTGGAAAGTCCTGTTATAGCACAAACTCCGCCTGCAGCTATTTCGTCTACCGTTTCATATTTTCCGCCTGAATATATTCGGATTTGGTTTATCTTTTGTTCTCCGATTATATCTTTAACCCGCAAAACACCGCCTGTAACCTTGAGGTGGGTGAGACGGTCGCCTCTTGCATCGCGGCTGATTTTAAATACACGGGCACCGAAAGTTTCGGGATATTCCGCAGGAGTGATAAGTTGGGGAAGAGCCTGCAAAAATTCCTCTATGCCGGTTAGTTTAAGTCCGGAACCGAAGAAACAGGGAAAAGCAAGACGGGATTTGACGAGCTCGCTGATATCGGAGATGTCAAGTTCACCGTTTTCGAGATATTTATCCAAAAGATCCTCTCTGCAGACAGCAAAGGCTTCGTCGCGGTCGGTAGAGGAGAAATCAATGCAGGAGGTGGAGAGCTCTTGATGTAGATTTTCGATGATTTCTTCTTTGGAGTGGCGGGCAAAGTCCATTTTGGTGACAAAAATCAAAGTGGGAATGCGGTAAAGACTCAAAAGCTTCCACAGAGTGCGTGTATGCGACTGTACACCGTCAATTCCGCTTATAACCAGAACGGCACAATCCAGAACCTGAAGAACACGTTCCGTCTCGGCAGAGAAATCCACGTGTCCCGGTGTATCAAGAAGTGTAAATGTGGTGTTTCCGGCAGAAAAAGTGGCTTCGCTGGCAAAAATAGTTATACCGCGCTCTTTTTCAAGTGTATGTGTATCCATAACTGTGTTGCCATGATCCACTCTTCCCATGGTGCGAAGCTTGCCTGCGCTGTAAAGCAATGCCTCAGCAAGGGTGGTTTTTCCTGCATCAACGTGAGCGAGAATTCCAATTGCCGCACGAGAGGAGGCGTTTTGGTTGTTAGTGTTTAACTGCATCGGATCTGCTCTCCAAACAAAATTACGATTGTATAAATTATATCACAGAATAGTGCGTTAAACAAGGAGCAGGAGAGGGAAAAGCAAAACAAAAAAGCGACCGGACACTCTTTAAGAATGCAGCGGTCACCTTTTTGTTTTTACAAAGTATTCGTTTCAAGCTCTGTTTATTGCTTGCGGCTAAAACTGTTTTATCTTTCCCTTACATCTACAACATCGGTATCTTTAAACAGCAGGGAGATAGTCCACAGACCTGCGAGAGCCACAAGAGTATAAATAATTCTGCTGATAACAGCGGATGCACCGCCAAACAGCCAAGCAACCAGGTCGTATTGGAAAATACCGATAAGTCCCCAGTTTAAAGCTCCGATTATTACAAGCACAAGAGCAATTTTATCGATTACATTTGTCACAATCAACATCTCCTTAAATGAATCGGTGAGTGCGGACGAATTGTGTATGCCTGTTTATATTAAGCTTTACATACCCGCTTTTTTATTATGTGAAAAGCAGAAAATATTATTCATATTTGTCGCAACATCAAATAAAAAACACCGCCAGATAAAAGAAGAGGAGAATAAAAGAAGCCGTTGCAAAAAAGAATATTGAAAATGCTTTTTGCAAAATGGTTGTGACCTTGATAAATTCAGCTCCGAATTTTTTGCTGAACCGTAGGCAGACAGCAGCTGCGCAGCCGATAGCAAAAAGAATTATCGCAAGCTTCATTCCACTTGGGAAATAGCAGAGAGAAACCGTGTTTTCTCCTGCGGAAACCGGAACAGCCATAAAAGTGCCCAAAGCACGGGAGATATCTGCAGGTTCACCGTTTACCATTGCGGTGAATCCCTCGTCAAAGGGGATCTGTATCAGCAGCCAGCCGTTTTCCTCTGCAGTAAAGCTGCCGCTGATGCTGCTTTTTTCGGTTGTCAATGTGCCGGAAACAAGGTTTTGTTCTATATCGCCAAGCAGAGCCATATCAAGTCCAAACACGCCGAAACTTTTAACCGAAACGTTTTTCAAAAGCTTCAGTTCAATTTTTACCGTCTCATCCTCAAATTCGCCCAGGAAAAGCATACCGTTTTGAGATTGTGTCGGATAGGATGCGGATATTTGAGCGCCGTTAACGGTAACGGAAAAGCTGTCGTTGATTTTTTCGGTAAGCTTGTTGGAGGGAATATCAAAACAGTCAAAATATAGAGACTGATGACCAGTTACATCTATAGTGTAATAGAGCTTTGCATCTTTTTGCGTAAGAGTCAGAGTATATTTTGAGTCCTCGCTTTCGGGATAGACGATCTCACAACCTCTGTGTGAAGAGGGAAGATATTCCGTAAACAGTCTGTCGTTGGAATCTGTCAGCTCTGCATACAGCTTATTTTGAATTTCGGGACGGGAGAGTTCGGTTGAAAGCGCAGGAGAGGGCTGCTCTTGGGTGAAAACACCTAAACCGATATAGTTTTCGTTTTTATAAACGGAGTAAAGGTCGCTGACGGTATATTTGTGACAGAGCAGGCTATCCATAAAAAATGATGAGCCGTGGCTGCCTATCTCCATCCAATAGCCGGAATAACCGAGCTCTTTCATGGAATAGAGGTAGTTCTCGTCGGTGAGTGAGGTATAGTGTCCAAGAGAATTGCATCCCATTGCCGCAAGCCAGTTTACATCAAACAGCTTGCTTTGGGTTTTAACGCGGAAATATTCGGTGTCATCATTTGTGTAAGAGGCTTCAAGTTTTTCACTCAACTCAAATGCCTTGTTCCAGGAAGCTTCGCCGCCTTTTATGTTACCGAGATAAACTGCAGAGTTAAAACTGCACTCCACCACGCAAATCACGGCAAAAAAGAGAGAAAACATTCTTTTTGAGATAAGGCTGCTGCGATAAGAGACAAGAAGAATGCTCCATATAAGCGCAAAAACAACGAAGGCAGCCAACAGCCAAAGAAAAGATTTTTCGTTACCCCAAAGCGCTCTTGAAAAAAGTGTGAGCTCCTGCTTTTTGCCGGTGTAGAGTTTTATGCTGAAATAAACCGAAAAAGCCGTGAGCACAAGCGGCAGTACGACCGGCAATATCTTGCTGAAAATTCTTGAAAAGATCACATTTGAAGAAGGTGAGGCGTGCCTATTTGGTTGTTCATTCATAACAGACAGTGATTCTGCGGAAATTGAGAGCAAAATGAGTGAGGTGATATATGCAAATCGGCAGGGAAATGCCTGATAGCTGCCCATATGCCATATTGCGTTTGTTTTTTCCACAAAAAAGGGAAACAGCATTAGCAGCAGCAAAACGAGCAAAAAACGGCGTTTTTGCGGCTGTGAGCGCTTGCCAAGCTCAAAGAAGTAAAAAAAGATAAGCGGCAACACCACCGCTGCACACATAATAAGCGGAAGCTTTGTATAGATGGGACCGACACCGGAATATTTGGAAATGCTTGCTACAAAACCGGATGAGCGTGCAGAATTGAGATAGGCTTTAAAGCAAGGAATGAGCACGGGAGATGCCAGCAAAGCAGACGTCACACCCGAAAAAGTGAAAAGTGCTGCAGCGGCACTGCGTTCTTTTTTGGGAAAATATATGAGGAGATAAAAGAACACCGCAAGAACAAGGAATATCACCAGCATAACGCTGAGGTAAAATCCGGTTATCATTGTGTAGGCAAGCAGCAAAACGAAGGGCAGAGGACGCCTTTCGTTGAGCAGTTTTTTCAAAGCGACTGCCAGTAATGGAAAAAACATAAATGTATCCAGCCAGGTCAGCGTTTGAAAATATTGCAACGAGAAACCGCAGAGGGAATACATAACCGAAAGTGAGCTGCTTTGCAGCAGAGAAAGCTTCGGGAAAAAAGAGTTAAAAAATATTGAGGCGCAAAATGCGGCGGCAGCCAACTTAACTATTAAAATTATATTTGCCGCAAGCATAAGCTCGGATGGTTTGAACAGCAGAGATATAAGCGAAAAAGGGCTGAACACAAAAAAGCAGAGGGCAGGGAATATGCCTGTTCCTCCTGCTTGGGAAAAGCTGTAGAAAAGCGAGGACTCTCCAAGGAAAGCCTCACGGAAAATCGCCAAAAGAGGAACACTTTGCTGTTTTAAATCGCACCAAACCACGGTTTTATCACCAAAGGGATACTGTGAAAACAGAGAAAAACAAAAGAGAATAACCGCTGATGTCATAACGGGAGGAAGGATATATTTAGCAAAATGTTTTTGATTCAATTATACCAACTGCCTTTGAGTAAAATTTTATGTAGGCGAAAGTGTTCTACACGTTCAATTATAGTTTTCAATTCTTAAACCAAGAGTAATGCGAGTTTGAAGAAACTCTTACATTTAGTGTTTAAAACATGTAATAATACTGCTTTAAAGTTAAAATAAAAGTGTAAAATAGGTGGATTTTTCCATTTAAGTGTGCTATAATATAATGGATTCACATCTATACCGTAAATTTTAGGAGGTTTTTTGCAATGAAATCCAACAAACGCTATTACATCACCACGCCGATCTATTATCCGTCGGACAAGCTGCACATAGGTCACAGCTATTGCACAGTTGCAACCGATGTTCTGGCAAGAACCAAACGAATGCAGGGTTATGATGTGATGTTCCTCACCGGCACAGATGAGCACGGTCAGAAAATTGAGCAGAAAGCAACAGCCGCAGGCGTTACCCCCAAGCAGTATGTTGACAACGTTGTTGACGGAATCAAAAAGCTTTGGGTAACACTCAACATCTCTAACGACCGCTTTATCCGTACCACAGACGATTATCACGAGCTGAGCGTACAGCGCATCTTCCAGAAGCTGTTTGATCAGGGCGATTTCTATTAGAGCACCTACACTGGCAAATTTTGCACACCCTGCGAATCTTTCTGGACAGAGAGCCAGCTTGTAAACGGCAAATGTCCCGACTGCGGCAGAGACGTTGTGGATGCGGAAGAAGAAGCTTATTTCTTCCGTCTCTCCAAATATTCTCAGCGCCTTGTTGAGTATTATGAGGCACATCCGCTGTTTATGGAGCCCCAGAGCCGTCTCAACGAGATGATCAACAACTTCATCAAGCCCGGACTTGAAGATCTCTGCGTTTCCCGTACATCCTTTGCATGGGGCGTTCAGGTGCCCTTTGATCCCAAGCACGTTATCTATGTTTGGATCGATGCACTTTCCAACTATATCACCGCCCTCGGCTATATGAACGATAAATATGACGATTTTGATAAGTTCTGGCCGGCAGATGTTCACATCGTGGGCAAAGAGATCATGCGTTTCCACTCCATCATTTGGCCCGCTTTGCTTATGGCTCTTGATATTCCGCTTCCCGAAAAGGTTTACGGTCACGGCTGGCTGGTAATTGACGGACAGAAGATGAGTAAATCCAGAGGAAATGTGGTGGATCCCGTTGTGCTCTGCAACCGTTACGGTGTTGACGCCATCCGTTACTTCCTCATCCGCGAATTCCCCTTTGGCTCCGATGGTAACTTCACCAACGAGCTGCTCATCAACCGCATTAACTCCGACCTTGCCAACGACCTGGGCAACCTTGTTTCCAGAAGCGTTAACATGGTCATGAAATATTTCAACGGCACTCTTCCCGCAGAGAGAGAAGCAGGGGATACCGATGCCGAGATAATCGCTATGGCTGAAGCTCTCCGTGAAAAGGTGGAGACCTCCATTGACGGTTATGCTCTGCAGACAGCTGTCATAGATATTATGAAGCTTATCTCCCGTGCAAACAAGTATATCGACGAGACTGCACCCTGGGTGGTTGCAAAGGATGAGAGCAGAAAAGCTCGCCTTGCCACAATACTCTATAACCTCATTGAGGTTCTTAGAATAGCATCTGTACTTCTCACTCCGTTTATTCCCGAAACAGCTAAAAAGATTCAGGAGCAGATCGGCGCAACAGAGAGCAACACAACCTGGGAGAGCGCAGGCACATTCGGTCTCACAGCCGCTGATGTTACTGTAAACAGAGGCGAAAACCTCTTCCCGAGAATCGACCTCGAAAAAGAGCTTGCAGAGCTTGAAAAAGCCTCTCCCGCTCCCAAAGAGGAGAAGAAAGAAGAGCCCAAGCAGGAGATCGTAGCTAAAGAGCAGATCAAGATAGACGACTTTATGAAAGTTGAACTCAGAGCTGCAAAGGTCATCAGCTGTGAGCCCGTTCCCAAGTCCGACAAGCTACTCAAAATTATGGTAAACGACGGCGTTGGCGAAAGACAGATCGTCTCCGGTATAGCAAAATGGTATACACCCGATGATCTCAAGGGACGCACCGTTGTTTTGGTTGCAAACCTCGCTCCCGCAAAGCTGAGAGGTGTTGAATCCAACGGTATGCTTCTTGCAGCAGATATGCCCGACGGCAGCGCAAAGGTCATCTTCCTTGATGATGCAACTCCCGCAGGCGCAAGCATTCACTAATAAATTATGAGGTAAAACGGAGGATCTGACTTCGGTGTCCGATCCTCCGTTTGTGATTATTATGGAAAAAGAGATAGAGATTAAATATCACGGAATATTCGATTCCCACGCCCACTACGATGATGATAAGTTTGATGAGGACAGAGAAGAACTGTTGAAGTCACTTGCAGACCACGGTGTGGAAAAAATTATAAACATTGCAGCGGATATGGAAAGCTGCAAAACCTCCTGTGAGCTGGCAGAGAAATACGACTTTGTTTATTCCGCAGCGGGGGTTCATCCTCATGCAGCAGAAGAGGTTTACGGCACAGATTATTTGACCAAAATAGAAGAGTATCTTTCTAATAAAAAGGTTGTGGCAATAGGCGAGATAGGTCTTGACTATCACTATGATTTTTCACCCAGAGATATTCAGCGTGCAGTTTTTGAGGAACAGCTTGCCCTTGCAAAACAGCTGGATGTTCCCGTGGTTATCCACAGCAGAGAGGCAACGGAAGACACCCTTGAGCTTCTCAAAAAATACCGTCCCAAGGGTGTTGTACATTGCTTCTCGGGCAGCGCAGAAACTGCTGCAGAGATGCTGAAGCTGGGACTTTACATTGGATTTACTGGAGCTGTAACCTTTAAAAACGCAAGCAAACTGCTGCTTGCGGCACAGAGTGTGCCCCTTGACAGGTTGCTTATAGAGACAGATTGTCCCTATATGACGCCGGTGCCGCACAGAGGAAAGCGTTGCGATTCCAGGCTTGTCTATCTCACCGCCGAAAAACTTGCTGAGCTACACAACGTGGATACACAGCAGCTGATAGACATCACCCATAAAAACACGGTTGAGTGTTTTGAACTGTAATTAAACAAACAAAAAACCTGCAGACCAAAAGGTCGGCAGGTTTTATTTGTTGTTGAGTCAAAGGTCAGCCTTTGTAGCGATCCAAATCACTGAAAACTTCTTCTTCAAAATCTTTGGAAGCGCCCCAGTCAAAACGAAAAAAACCTTCTCCGCCGCCACCGGCACAGCAGTGCACACGGGTGGGACCGGTAAAGTCATCCAAAACAACTGTCAAGGTGAGGCGATTGCCGGCGCGGTAGAAGTGTTTTTCAAAAACAAGAGTCACGCTGCGGCCGGCAGGTGTGGTGATAGTATAATCGTCACACAGCTCACCGGTAAGGCTGCCTTCAACAACAGTTTGGCATATTATTTTACGTGCGGTATCAAGTGGGATCGAATAGGTTTCGGTGCGAGGCATAACTGACCTCCAAGTAAAATTATTTTCTGTTGATGAAACGGTCAAGGTTGTCGTAGCAGACATCGTTGATGAGCTTGATGGCATATTTGTCATCGTTAAACTCGCCGCTGTCGATCCAGCCTGCAACAACGGAGCAGAGGATTCTGCGATAGTAATCGTGACGGGCATAGGAGAGGAAGCTGCGGCTGTCGGTGAGCATACCGAAGGAGATTCCCAGGTGTCCGGTTTCTGCTGCGGTGTTGATCTGATCAGTTATGCCGCGCTTATGGTCGCAGAGCCACCATGCAGAGCCGCAGATGATGTTGGGGAAGCAGTTGCTGGCGGTGTAAAGGGTGTAATACATTGTGGGGTTGAGGGTGTAAATAACGGTCTTGGGCATACCATACTGAGTGTTGATGGCGTCCAGGAGACGTGCAACGTCGGCAACGGGAGTGGGATCGCCGGTGCAGTCAATGCCGCAGTCTTTGCCAAGAAGGTTAAAGATGTTGGTGTTCAGGTTGCGGAAGGATGCAAGGTGCAGCTGCATTGCAATGTTGCGTGCCTTATACATTCCTGCAAGTTTAACGTAGAGATATCCTGCGAAAACGTTATATTCTTCATCGGTGATTGCATTTCCTGCAAGAGCTTTTTCAAATACAGCGGCAGCCTCATCTTCGGATCCGATAACAGTGGGGATGGTAGCAGGACCGATATCGGAGAAGCGGCAGCCGAGAGTGCAGAAATAGTCAAGTCTCTCTTCAAGAGCCTTTACAAGTGTCTGAATATCGGTGATCTCAAAACCGCAGGAAGCTGAGAGGCGAGCGATATATTTGTTGTAGTCAGCCTCACGCAGGGTGAACACCATATCGGGGCGATAGGTGGGGGCAACGGTAACTTCAAAGCCGGATTCTTTGATCAGTTTGTGATATTCAAGGCTGTCAGCAGGGTCATCCGTGGTAGCAACATAGCGGACATCGGACATAAGCATCAGCTTTTTGGGAGAGAGCTGTGTCTTCTGAATAAAATCAAGGGTCTTGCGCCAAATTTCGGGAGCGGTATCGGGATTAAGCGGCTCTTCAATGCCGAAGAACATTCTCAGCTCCATGTGAGTCCAATGATAGAGGGGGTTACCTGCGGCTGTGGAGAGAACTTCTGCATATTTATAGAATTTTTCTTCCCAGCTTGCGCCGCCGGTGACATAGTATTCGTCAATGCCGTAGGAGCGCATGATGCGCCATTTGTAGTGGTCGCCGGAGAGCCAGATCTCACCGATGTTGTTGAAAGGCTTGTCTTCGTGGATAGCCTGCGGAGAGAGGTGGCAGTGATAGTCTATGATGGGGCGCTCACGGGCAGCGTCGTTATAGAGACGGCGAGCGGTGTCGCTTGCGAGCAGATAATTATCAGGCATATATTTTTTTACAAGTTTGTCCATATAAAAGACCTCCTTAAAATAAAACGATTTACGTACATAATTATTTTAACCTAAAACCGTAAGTTTGTAAAGGGTTACGGCAACACTAAAGATTCTAAAAACAAGCTATGAACATTAAATAATGCGCTTGCCTCTCTTTTTAGCTTCGGCTTTTGCCCTTTTCATTGCGGCTGTTTCTCCACCTTTAACAACACGAATGCTGTCGGTTGCAGATCCTCCTGCAATGACAAGATTTTGCAAAGGGCACAATTGATAAAATAAAAAAAATGTGTTATAATTAGCACAGCCAACAAAAGAAACTCAAACAGATTTCACCGTAGAGGTACACCGGGTAATATGGCAAAAGAAAAAATCAAAGATCTTACACAAGGATCTCCGCTTAAGCTTATAATAAAATTTGTTATCCCAATATTTTTAGGCTATATATTTCAGCAGTTTTACAGTATGGTCGACAGCATTATAGTCGGCAAAATTCTTGGTCCGAATGCTCTTGCGGGAGTTGGTTCAACCGGGGCAATAACATTCTTGGTGCTTGGTTTTTGTTCGGGCGTATGTACCGGTTTTACAATCCCGATCTCACATTGCTTTGGAAAACAGGATTTTGAAGGGCTCCGCAAAATGGTGGGCAATATTGTTTGGCTTGGCCTTGCTGTTGCTGCAATAATGACCGTTGCCGCCGCTCTTTTGTGCGGAAGTATCCTCACCTGGATGCATAATCCAAAAGCAACTTATGGTTTTGCTTTTGATTATCTTTTTATAGTTTTTCTTGGAATTCCCGCAATAATGCTCTATAACCTTCTTGCCAACATTATAAGAGCGTTGGGAGACTCCAAAACACCGCTTTATTTTTTGATTATATCAAGCATAATCAATATTATCCTCGATATTGTGCTCATTCTTTGGACTCCGCTTGGAGTAAAAGCCGCAGCACTTGCAACCGTAATATCTCAGGCCGTTTCAGCTTTCCTCTGTCTTATGATGATAGCAAAACGCTTTTCTATTCTTCACTTGAACAAAAGTGACCTTAAGTTGCGTTCGGAATGTGTCGGTCAGCTTTTGTCAATGGGAATTCCTATGGGTCTCCAGTTTTCTGTTACAGCCATCGGATCAATAATACTGCAAAGTGCTGTTAACAATCTTGGACCGGTTGCAATGGCAGCTGTAGCAGCAGGAGACAAAGTATGCTCTTTAATGATGTGTCCGATGGAGTCTTTGGGAATAGCATCAGCAACCTTTGCAGGACAAAATGTAGGTGCAGGAAAACTGGAAAGAGTACACAGCTGCACCAAAGCAACCTCACTACTAGGACTTGGCTACAGTGCATTTATCTTTGTTGTAGCACTGCTTTTCGGAGATAACTTCGTGGCTATGTTTATGGAGAAAACAGTCACAGGAGACATAGCTGATATAATAACAAAGGGACACCGGTTTCTAATAGTACTTACTGCGTTTTATCCTCTGCTTCTCTATATATTTACACTTCGAAACACCATTCAGGGAATGGGATTCTCCGGTTATGCCATTTTCGGCGGACTTTTGGAACTGGTAGGACGTGCAGGAGTATCTCTTTTAATAATACCTGCCGTAGGTTTTTCTGCTGTAAGCTTTGCGCCTCCCGCAGCATGGCTGCTGGCAGATGCTTTTTTCCTGCCGATGTATTTTATCTGCCTTAAAAAGTTGGGATACAAACGAGAGAGAAAAAATAAAAACATAACAACTACAGCATAATTAAAAAGGAGGGAGAGAATTGAAACACATCGACTACAACAGACAAAGCAAACGGGAACTGCGCAACCGGCGGTTCGAGGGTTACGAAAGCAGTATTTCTGCGGAAATGAGAAAAAGAAAGCTTTCTCCCACAAAACTGATAACTGTCGGATATATTATTATAATCATAGTGGGAACTCTGCTGCTTATGCTGCCGGTTTCAAGCAGAAGCGGGGATGCGACAAGCTTAAAAAATGCGTTATTTACAGCTACATCTGCAACCTGCGTTACGGGTTTGGTGGTATATGATACATATACATATTGGTCTGCATTTGGGCAAGCGGTAATACTCTCACTGATACAAATAGGCGGACTGGGCTTTATAACCCTTGCGATCTTTGCAATATCACTCACGAAAAAGAAGATCGGGATAAGGGAGCGGTTCATTGTTCAGGAGTCTCTTGCATCACCGCAGGTGGGCGGAGTTATCCGAATGGCAAAATTTATTGTTACATCAGCTATATCTGTGGAAGTTGTAGGTGCGGTACTGCTCTCATTTGTGTTTGTTCCACAGTTTGGGGCAGAGGGAATATGGTTTTCGGTGTTTCATTCAGTTTCCGCATTCTGCAACGCAGGTTTCGATCTTATGGGAAAGGTTTCTCCCGGATCATCTCTCATAAGCTACGGAGATAATTGGTACCTGAACATCGTAATAATGGCACTTATAATTATAGGCGGAATAGGCTTTTTTACATGGATGGATGTGGTGAATAACAAACACCGCCTGAGAAGATATAAACTTCAATCCAAAATGGTGCTGGTGTTTTCTGCGGTTTTAATAGTGGCAGGCACAGCGGTAATATTTGCTGTGGAATACGGCGGAGTTGCCTTTGAGGGTAAAAGCTTCGGAGACAAGCTGTTGTTATCGCTGTTTCAAGCGGTTTCTCCCAGAACGGCAGGGTTTGCCACAACAGATCTCACACAGCTTGGTATATCAGGCAAGCTTGTTATGACAGTGCTTATGGCAATAGGTGGTTCTACCGGTTCTACGGCAGGAGGAATTAAGACAAACACGGTTATGGTGTTGCTGTTCAGCATCTTTGCTCAATACCGCAAGAAAAAAGAGGTGGAGCTCTTCGGCAGGCGTATTGACGGCGATGTTTTGAGGCAAGCGTGCTGTGTGCTTATGATATTTGTTACGCTGGCATTTATTTGTGCAGTTGCAATAGCGGCAATAGAACCGCTTACGCTGGATGCGGTGCTGTTCGAGGTTGTGTCGGCACTCGGAACTGTTGGGCTTTCACTTGGTGTAACAGCACAGCTCAGTACGGTGTCGCAGATAATAATCATTCTGCTTATGTTTATCGGCAGAGTTGGAAGTATAACCGTTCTGCTGATGTTTACATCGGGAAATCTTTCAGAAATACAGTCCAAGTATCCGCAGGAAAAAATAATGGTAGGCTAAAAAGGAAAAGAGGGGTATTGTGAAATCTATATTTATTGCAGGACTCGGAAGATTCGGCAAACACATGGCAAGCAAGTTTACAGAGCAGGGACACGAGGTGCTTGCTGTTGACATTAATGAGGAACGCGTAAACGATGCGCTTCCTTTTGTAACCAACGCCATGATAGGTGACACCACCAATGAGCAATTTATGCTCTCCTTGGGTATAAACAATTTTGATCTGTGTGTGGTTGCCATCGGAGATAATTTCCAAAGTTCTCTTGAAACAGCAGCAATGTTGAAAGACCTCGGCGCAAAATTTATTTTGGCAAGAGCAAAAAGCGATGTCCATAAAAAGTTTTTGCAGAGAACCGGTGCAAACGAGGTTGTATATACCGAGCGTGAAACAGCAGAAAGTCTGGCTGTTATGCACGGTTCCGACAGTATATTTGACTATATTGAGCTTACTCCCGAATATTCGATCTATGAAATATCCGTTCCAAAGAGTTGGATAGGCAAAACCATTATAGGCAAAAACGTACGCGCAAAACACCATATCAATATACTTGCCACCAAAGAAAACGGAATAATAAAGCCGCTTCCTCGTCCGGACCACA
>JAFSHJ010000013.1 GCA_017440425.1 Oscillospiraceae bacterium
ATCATGGAATCGGTATGATCCATCAGCATTTTAAGCTGGTCGATGTGCTTACTGCCGCAGAAAATATCATACTGGGACTTGAAGGAAAGCTGGATCTCAAGGCTGCATCCGAAAAAATCCGTCAGATCTGTGATGCATACGGTTTTGAAGTGGACCCCAATCAGAAGATATACGATATGTCTGTTTCTCAAAAGCAGACAGTAGAGATAGTTAAGGTGCTCTTCAGGGGTGCAGATATCCTGATACTGGACGAGCCCACCGCAGTTCTCACTCCGCAGGAGACAGACAAGCTGTTTGCGGTGCTCCGCAATATGCGTGACGACGGAAAAGCCATCGTTATCATCACCCACAAGATGCACGAGGTGGAAGAGCTTTCCGACCGTGTGGCTGTTCTCCGCCAGGGACATTTTATCGGTGATATGCCCACAAAAGACACCAATGCGCAGGAGATGACCAATATGATGGTCGGTCACTCCGTAACGCTTAATATCGACCGCCCCGATCCCGTGGATCCCAGACCCAGGATCGAGGTTAAAGACCTGACAGTCCGTTCCATCGACGGCGTTCTCAAACTGCAGGATGTCTCTTTCACCGCAATGAGCGGCGAGATACTGGGTATCGCAGGCATTTCCGGCAGCGGACAGAAGGAGCTGCTGGAGGCAATCGCAGGTCTGCAGCCGGTGGAAAACGGTTCCATCAGCTACATTGAGGATGACGGAACCCACGATGAACTGTTGGGCAAAGATCCTTTGGCCATTGCTGAAAAGGGAATCACGCTCTCCTTCGTTCCCGAAGACCGCCTCGGTATGGGACTTGTGGGTGGAATGGACCTCAGCGACAATATGATGCTCCGTTCCTTCAGAAAGGGCAGAAGCTTTTTCACCGACCGAAAGAGCCCCAAGAAGCTTGCAAAGCAGGTTGTTGAAGATCTCAGCGTAAAAACACCCAGCATTGAAACTCCGGTCAGAAAGCTTTCCGGCGGCAACGTTCAGAAAGTTCTGGTTGGACGCGAAATAGCCTCAGCTCCCAAGGTCCTTCTTACTGCTTATGCGGTAAGAGGTCTCGATATCAACTCCTCTCACACCATTTACGATCTCATCAACCAGCAAAAGCAGAAGGGCGTAGCTGTCATTTATGTCGGCGAAGACCTTGACGTGCTCCTTGAGCTTTGCGACCGCATTTTGGTGCTCTGCGCAGGTAAGGTAAGCGGCGTCATTCCCGGCAGAGGTGCAAAGAAGAGAGACGTAGGCATGATGATGACCCGTCTTGGAGGTAACAGCAATGAGTAAAACAAAAGAACCTCTTTTTCACATAGTCAAGCGCGGCGAAATGCCCTGGTATTTCAGCTGGTGCATCAGGGCGGCGGCCATTGTGCTTGCGCTTATCTGCTGCGGATTGATCACCACCCTTGTCACATCCGAGAACCCCATTCAGATCTATGCCACCATCATTGACGGTTCCTTCGGTTCCGGACGTAAGTTTATGGTTCTGTTGCAGAACACGGCTATGCTGCTCTGTGTTGCCCTTGCACTTACTCCCGCATTTAAAATGCGCTTTTGGAACATCGGCGGCGAGGGACAGGCTCTTGCAGGTGCTCTTGCTTCCGCAGCCTGCATGATCCTTATGAAGGATATGCCCAACTGGATCGTTATTCCCTGCATGGTAGTAACAAGCCTTCTTGCAGGTGCTGTCTGGGGCGCTATTCCCGCATTTTTCAAGGCTAAATTCGGCACCAACGAGACCCTCTTCACCCTTATGATGAACTATGTAGCTATCCAGCTGGTAGCTTACTTCTCTGTTGTGTGGGAAAACCCCAAGGGTTCCGGCAACGTCGGCGTTATCAACCCCAACACCCATATAGGCTGGTTCCCCGATCTTTTCGGCTCAAAATATGCTCTCAACATTATTATAGTGGTTATTGTGACGGTCGGTATGTATATCTACCTCAACTATTCCAAGCACGGCTACGAGATATCCGTTGTCGGTGAAAGTGAACGCACCGCAAGATACATCGGAATCAAGGTAGAGAAGGTAATAATCCGTACAATGCTTATCTCCGGCGCCATCTGCGGTCTCGCAGGTCTGCTGCTGGTGGGCGGCACAAACCACACCATCAACTCCGCCATTGTAGACAACAGAGGTTTTACCGCCGTTATGGTTTCTTGGCTGGGCAAGTTCAATCCCATTTGGATGGTTCTCACCAGCTTCCTGCTGGTATTCCTCAGCAGAGGCGCAGGCGAAATTGCCACAGACTTTGGTCTCAACTCATCCTTTGGTGATATTCTCACCGGCGTTATTCTGTTCTTTATCATTGGCTGCGAGTTTTTCATCAACTATAAGCTGAGTCTGACCAAATCTTTGAAGAAGGAGGAGAAATAATCATGTTTGAAGCTATACTTTCTTTCCTCCCCCGTGCCATTGCTCAGGGTACTCCTCTGCTTTATGGTTCCACCGGTGAAATTGTAACACAGAAATCGGGCAACATGAACCTCGGTATTCCGGGCGTAATGTATGTTGGAGGTATCTGTGGCGTTATCGGCGCTTTCGTCTATGAGCAGAGCCTTCCTTCTCCCGATGCGATCGTCCCCGCTTTGGCAGTGCTTATCCCCACACTTTTCTGCCTGATGGGCTCGCTTTTGATGGGACTTCTCTTCTGCTTCCTCACAGTAACTCTCAGAGCAAACCAGAACGTTACCGGTCTTGCAATGACAACCTTTGGTGTGGGCTTCGGTAACTTCTTTGGAGGCTCTTTGGTCAAGATTTCCGGCGCAGATATGCCCTTCCTGGCACTCTCCGCCACCTCCAACTGCTTCAAGAAAACCCTTCCCTTTGCAGAAAAACTGGGTGTATTCGGCGACCTTGTGCTGAACTACAGCTTCCTTATGTATTTGGCTGTTGCTGTTGCACTTATTGCTTCCTTCATCATCAACCGTACCCGCACGGGATTGCATCTGCGTGCCGTGGGCGAAAACCCCAGCACCGCAGACTCCGCAGGCATCGACGTAAACAGATATAAATATCTTTCCACCTGCATCGGATGCATGGTTGCAGGTCTCGGCGGTCTCTATTACGTTATGGACTACGCAAGCGGCATTTGGGCAAACGATGCTTTCGGTGACAGAGGCTGGCTTGCCATTGCACTGGTAATTTTCACCGTATGGCGCCCCAACGTAGGCGTTCTCGCATCCTTCTTCTTTGGCGGTCTCTATATTCTCCATATGTACATTCCCTCCGGCATGAATCTTGCCGTAAAAGAGCTGTACAAGATGCTGCCCTATGTGGTCACCATCATCGTACTGATCATTTCCTCTTTGAGAAACCAGAGAGATAAGCAGCCGCCTCAGTCTCTCGGTCTGCCGTATTTCAGAGAAGACAGATAATTGAGGGCTGCAGAAAGTTATCCACCACACAAATGTATCGGAGGTATACATAATGAATTTTTTGGAAGAACGCATTCTGAAAGACGGAATTGTAAAACCCAACAACGTCTTAAAGGTTGACAGCTTTCTCAATCACCAGATGGACATTGCTTTGATGGAGGAGATAGGTAGGGAGTTTCACCGCCGCTTTGGGGACAAAAACATCACCAAAGTGCTGACTATAGAAGCCTCCGGTATCGGTATTGCCTGTTTTGCGGCAAAGGAATTCGGTGTTCCCATGGTGTTTGCAAAAAAATCCCACTCCATCAACATCGACAGCGAAGTGTATGTTGCAGAGGTTGAGTCCTTTACCCACAAAAACATAAACAACATCATTGTTTCTAAAAAGTTCCTCAATCCGGATGACCATATTTTGATCATCGATGACTTTTTGGCAAACGGCTGCGCATTGCAGGGTCTTATCGCCATTTCCAAAGCTGCAGGAGCAACTGTAGAGGGAATCGGCATCGTTATCGAGAAGGGATTCCAGATCGGCGGACAGGTTATCCGCAACATTGGCATTCCGCTTGAATCGCTGGCGATCATTGATGCAATGGACGCAGAGACCGGAAGCATCACATTCAGAGCACAGTAACACAAAAAACAACCCGGTTTGAAAAGCCCGAAATCCCTTGTGCTCAAAGGGCTTTCGGGCTTTTCTGCAATTAAAAACGGATTAAATATTTATTAAATGATATGAGAGAACAAAGATGGGTATTATAAAAGCAAGTGTTAATGCACCAAAATTAAAAACAGGAGAAAAACTATGAACAGGAAAGTTCTTTGGATTACTGAAACGGCAGTCCTGCTGGCACTGCTTGTATCTCTTCAGGCTATCACCAAGCCGTTGGGACAGATGGTTACGGGTTCCTGCGTCAATGCCGTTTTGGCCATTGCAGTTTTGGTGGCAGGCATGAGCAGCGGAATCACGGTAGCACTTATCAGTCCGATTTTTGCGTTCCTCTTCGGAATTGCTCCCAACTTTATCACCATTCTGCCAATTATGATCGGTAACGTCTGTTTTGTGGTGCTGCTGGGTCTCATTGCAGGCAAAAAGCTAAAACTGACATGGCGTCAGCCGGTTGCGCTTGCTGCCGCAGCCGCTGTAAAATTCGGCGTACTGTATCTGTTGGTCGTTGAAGTGATCTGCGGTCTTGCGCAGGGACTTCTTCTCGGCAAGAAGATCGGCTCTATCGTTGTTCTTGCACCTCCCATGCTTGAACTGCTGCCCACAATGTTTGCGTGGCCGCAGCTTATCACAGCACTTATCGGCGGCGCAATAGCTCTGGTAATAGCTCCGCTCATTAAAAAAGCTATACACAGATAACAGTTTTGTATTCTTGTAAAATACGTATATAATAAAAAATCTCCCCGCGTGTTTTGGCTGGCGCTCATAAAACAGTTAAATCCGACCTATGGTTACGATCATAGGTCGGATTTGCTTATTGTCTCGATGCAGCGGAACTGAGGTTTCCTCTGACGAGAGAGGCTTTGGTGCGGTACATAACCGCACCATACGCACTGCACCGAACGGTGTATAGAAGTGCGTCCTTATATCTGTTCGACATATTGAAATTTGAAAGAACTATTATTTGTTTTTCAGTTCGCATTTCTCTCTTTGCTGTTCGCG
>JAFSHJ010000165.1 GCA_017440425.1 Oscillospiraceae bacterium
ATAATGAGGCGCTGTTTCGGCCGTTACAGCCACTCCACGGGCTTTTGCTTTTCTGATAGCTTCAACAGCGCCTATTGTGCTGACGTGTGCGATGTGTACGGGGCATCCGGTCTCCTCTGCAATGTCTATCTCTCGCTGGGTTATGCTGTCCTCCGAAAGTCTGTCCATTCCTGGAACGCCAAGCAGCTCCGATACACGGCCTTTGTTTATCTTGCCGCCGTTTATTATAGCAAGATCTTCACAGTGGCTGATTATTGTGAGACCGTGTTTTGCGGCTTCAATAACAGCTTTCTTCATCAGTTCCCTGTCTGAAACCGGTTTTCCGTCATCTGTAACTGCAACCGCACCTGCGGCTTTAAGTTCCGCAAAATTACAGAGCTCCTTCCCTGCCATTCCAACCGTAATGCAGGCAGAGGGATAAACGGTGCATCCCTGCGCTTTGGTTCTGACATACTCAACAAGTTCGGGAGTATCTGTGGGAGGAAGTGTGTTGGGCATACTTACCACAGCGGAAAATCCGCCTGCCTTTGCTGCAGCGCATCCGCTGATAATATCTTCTTTGTGGGTGAATCCCGGATCTCTGAGATGAACGTGAATATCAACAAGTGCGGGCGCAGCAACCATGCCCATGGCATCTATCACCCGACAGCCCTCTGCAGGAATAGTTCCGGCGGGAGCAATTGCGGATATTTTGCCATCTGCAACAAGAATATCGAACATTCCGTCAAGAGAATCTGCCGGAGAAACGACCCTGGCGCCTGAAATTAAAAACTTACCCTTCATTTAACATTCCTCATACAATCATAATTGAGTTTAACAACCGAAAATATTATAACATAAGCGTTAAGATATATCAAGATTGGAACTGATGCAAAATGCTTGTTTTGCAAAAGAAAAGCAACCGCAGGACGGTGTATCCCTGGTTGCTTTTGTGTTGCATTATTCTGCTGCGGAGGATTCGGATTCCGTTGGTTTGGGAGAAACAATGTTGTTGGTGATAAGGTTGTTCAAAAACTCTTTTTCCTGTTCAAAGCTCTTTTTAACAGAATCCTTTCTCAAATAGCCGTTCATATACTGAGGGTCGCGCTGGCAGATGAAGCAATCTTTAAAAATATCTGTGTTATAGAGATATTCGCTCATATGAGCAGCTTCTTCAGGCAAAACATCCGCAATATCAAATTTATCTCCCCTGACGTTCTCAAAATCGCCGTATTCCTCTTCAAGGGAGCGCATAGTGCCATCGTTCAAGCTGTAATATTCATATATTCTTGCATCCATTACATAAACCGAGAACGTTCCCACAGACAATTCTGCAAGAAAACGGGTCTGCATCGCCTCGATCATCTGTGCCTTGTCTTCGTCCTCATCAATGTTTCCGGAAAGAGGAAGATTCTGAAGTTCAAAACCAATGGAGACTTCGCCGTTTCCGTCATAGTCATAGATATACTGCTCAAAGAAATCTGCAAGAGCTTCCTCCTGCGACTGTGTTGTGGTGTTATCTGTAACCATAACGATCTTCATATCATATTTGGGTCTGTTTACTATTTCAATAATTGAGGTTACGATAACAACCAGCACGGCGATGCCGATCAACACGTGGTATTTATAGTAAAACCAAAAGTTTTCCCTTTTTTGCTTTGGTGTAAGGGGCTCCGGAGCGGGTCTTTCTTTAGGCTCTTGCATAGGTTCACTTTTATACGCAGCAGCGCCCCAGTTATCATATTTGCGTTTTTGAGTGTTCTTGTTTTGCTGTTCCATAAAATTCGCTCCTGTTTGATCACGGTATGACACAATAATACCATAAATTTTAATCGACAATGTGAACAATCGGTATACAATTTGTTTTTGAGTTAATTAATCCGAAATTTCTTTATTCAATTATAGCATATCAGAATGCGACAAGCAATAATATTTGCAACAAGAAACCCCTTCCGTTTTTGGAAGGGGTTAATTTTAAGGGTTATCAATAAAGCTTTGCACCTGCGGGAATGTGGTTGTCTACCATGAGAAGGTGGAGCTTCTCCTCGCCTTCCTCTGTGTGGATGGCAGACAGCAGCATACCGTTGGATTCAACACCCATCATTGCTCTGGGCGGAAGATTGGTGATTGCGATGAGAGTTTTGCCGATGAGCTGTTCCGGCTCATAATATGCGTGGATTCCGCTGAGGATGGTACGGTCTGTGCCGGTGCCGTCATCAAGGGTGAACTGAAGCAGCTTCTTGCTCTTTTTAACAGCTTCACAAGACTTTACCTTTACTGCACGGAAATCGGATTTACTGAAAGTCTCAAAATCCACAAAATCTTCAAACAAAGGCTCGATCTCAACCTTGGAGAAATCGATCTTCTCTTCAACCACGGGAGCTGCCTCAACTTCAACAGCTGCAGGAGCTTCTTCTGCTTCACCGAGAGAATTCTCCTTCTTGTTTTCGCCGATGGGCTTCATTGTTGGGAATACATTTACAGTTTCTTCGTATCCCTTCATTGAACCTCAAATCCTTTCATTTCCTTACTTTTAGCCTATTCATACTGATTCGCATTGCTTCGGCTCAAATAAGGAATTGTTGTCAAACTGTTGTCCCAACAGATTG
>JAFSHJ010000166.1 GCA_017440425.1 Oscillospiraceae bacterium
AGCTTTAGAACGCCATACACGGTATGGCGTTTTGTTTATTATATTTATGTTGAGCTTCGCTCAAATGAAGGAATTCCGACATCTGCGGATGTCGGGACTTACGCAGTCGGCGCTTAAGGGGCTTGCCCCTTAAGAATCCTGTTAACGCTCCGCAGCTAAAACGAAAGGGTCTTTTGCCGCGGGAATGCACCTGCCGCTTTTGAACTTTAAGAAACTGTAAGCGCAAGCGTCGGGTTCGTCCGCGGACATTCCTCCGGGCGTGGCCCGGCGCAGCCGGCGCCAAAGGGACTTGTCCCTTTGGAATCCCGTGTTTTGGGCGCAACAAAAAAACAAAACCGACCGTGAGACCACGGTCGGCATAAGCTGAAAATGCAAATCAGTTTTTGTTTTGCGGAAGTGTTTTCTCCACAATAAAGCGGGGACGGTGCTTGGTCTCCATATAGATCTTGCCGATGTATTCGCCCACAACACCAATAGCCACAAGGTTGATGCCAAGGGCAAACAGCACGGTGAGAGCCACAAACCAAAGACCGGAAATCTCCAGCCAAATGAGGAGAATGGCAAGCACCAGCATAGCGGCAGCGGCAAGTCCGGCAATAAATGCACCTGCGCCCCAAACCATCTTAATGGGACGGACGCTGAAGGAGGTGATGCCCTCAAAAGCAAAGGCAAGCATCTTCTTGAGGGGATATTTGGAATCGCCGGCAACACGCTCGTGGCGCTCGTAGTAGACCTTGGCGGTGGGATAGCCTATCTGCGGCACGATTCCGCGGAGGAAGAGGTTCACCTCGCCAAAATCAAAGAGACTGTCCAGAGCACGGCGGCTCATGAGACGGTAGTCGGCGTGGTTGTCCACGATATCCGCACCCATGGCGGTCATCAGCTTGTAGAATGCGCCGGCGGTGCCGCGTTTAAAGGCGGTGTCGGTGGCACGGGAGCTGCGCACGCCGTAGACGATGTCGCAGCCTTCGTAATATTTCTCAACAAAGCCGTCGATGGCGTCAATGTCGTCCTGGAGGTCAGCATCCAGCGAAACAGCCATGTCGCAATGCTTTCTGGCATAGTCAAGACCTGCCATCAGCGCATTTTGGTGACCACGGTTGCGGGAGAGCTTTACACCGCAGAAAAGGCTGTTTTCTCTGCCGCAGAAGGCTTCAATAAGCTGCCAGGTCTTGTCACGGCTGCCGTCGTCAACAAGGACGATGCGGCTGTCGGGAGAAACTTTTCCGTCGGAGATGAGGGTGCCCAGCTTTTCAATCAGCTTTTCTGCAGAAATGGGGAGCGCTTCCTCCTCATTATAGCAGGGAACAACAAGATAGAGGATATCTGCCATAAAAATCACCTTCCGTAAAATCATTCTTTGTTTTTGTCATCGTTTATCCATTTGTGAGTGTATTCGTTGGAGACCTGCTCGGCATCCTCCTCGGCTTCGGGGAGCATCAGCTCGGAATATTCGGAGTAATCGTCGTCCAAAGCATCCAGGTCAAGGTCATCCACCGAGATAAACTCTTCGCTTGTGTCGGGCAGAGCATCCACAACGGCAAATCCGCCTTCCTTGGGTTTGGAGGGATCATCGGCGGGATAGATGGTGTCGGAATCCGAAACGGTGGAGCTTCTCAGGTGGCGCAGAGTCTCGCCAAACAGTTCGTCTTCGTCGTCTTCGTAGCCTGCAGGGATGATGTCGGGGGAATCCAAAGTGGCACGCAGCTGCTTGTCATCTTCAATAGCGATGGAGAGGCGCTGCTTGCGCAGGGAGAGAATGTGCAGCGCAACATATGCAATGAGTGCAAGGGTGCCCACCGCCGTGCCCACAAGACCTATCTTGAGTCCGGGGGTGAAATATTCAAAGCGGATCTCATTGTCGCCTGCAGGGACACGTACAGCCATAAAGCCCACGTTTACCTTTTCGATCTCTGCCTTTTCGCCGTTGACATAGGCGCTCCAGCCCTTTTCATAGGGGACGCTGAAGAAGACGAGGTTTTCCTCCTCCAATTCTATCTTGGAGGTGAAGCCGGTGTTGTCATAGTCGAAATAATAGGCACTTCCGAGGGTGCGTTCCCAAACGGAATTCTCAAAATCGTCGTAGAAGGTGGAGACATAGCAGGAGGAATAGTCCAGAATATCCTTGTGCTTTTCGATCTGCTCTTCGTTCAGGACGATGTAGTTGAGCAGGGCATAAGCACGCTCGTTTTTGGTCAGGCTGTCGTATTCATCCTGAGAAATGTAGTTATCGTAGGTAAATCCCATGGGGATGTAGTTTTCGTTGATGTAGATGTTTATGCCCATCTGTGTGTCATAAAGGCTGAAGCCGGGCATGGGAGACTGGTCGCTGGTCTCCTCTTCAATAAACAGCCACTTGGTGGAGAGGAATGCGCGGAGAGGATAGATGGAGTGATCCGGCTTGGAGGATACGTCACGTTCCACACCGACGGTGGGATAGAACTCCATCACCGAGACGGGCACGATGCTGTGGAAGCAGCGGATGGTGGGTGTGGACCAGAACATACCGGTGTTTTCCATCATCTCGTAATAGTCGGAGCGGGCAAAGCTGCCCTCTTCTTCGGGGAGGGTGATGACCTTCTGTCCGGGAAGAGCCACATCCAGCACGTCGTCAATGGTGCTGGAGACAGCACGTCCCACGTTGACCAGCACGGTGCTGTAGATGACACCCACAAGCGCAACACCTGCCAGCATGACCTTTGCAAAACGGGCGGTACCCTTGAATTTTTTGAACAGCACCGCAAACAGCAGCAGCGAACCGAGAGCGATGAGCACCCAGCTCCAAAATTCTGCGGGGGAATCCATAAGACCGATGGAGAGTACGTCTTCGCCGCCGGATTTTTCCGTCTTGGGGGTGAGACCAACCACGGCGGAGATCACAATGGTGATGGTGGCTGTCCATTTTGTTCCGCGTTCAATGTTGATGTCTCTGCTGCTGCGCTCAAGGGCAATGACAGTTGCAAGAGAGGTCATGAGTGTGAACATATAGAACCATCTGGCATAGTAGGAGCTGTTGAGAAGGATGAAAGCGGAGTTAAGTCCGCGGCAGAGGGCAAACACAGCGCAGGCGGCGATCATTTTGCGCAGCCAGTTGTTGCGTGTGCATTGCAGATAGGCAATGACGCCGCACATGCTCACAAAGGGAAGCCACGCCGCAAGAGACGCCCACTTTGCTCCGTGGTCGGGGAAGAAGTTGGGGCGGCTGGGGAGATCGGGTGGGAAGAAGAAGGATGCGATTATATGGAGATATCTCTGGGGACTGGAGTGATATATCAGGTTCCAGCCGGTGAGAAGGCTATCGGAGCCGGTGCGGGGGTTGCCCAGCAGCGCAAGGCAGGAGGGCAGCAGCACGGAAAGCGCCATAAGCACACCGATTATCGCCTCCAGCCAGGCAAGACCGAACTTGGCAAACCAGGTTTTCACGTTGGGAACAAGAGCTTTATCGGTGCAGCGGATGCAGAAATAGAGGATGACAAAGACCACCTCGCCAATGAAGAACCAATAGTTGACGATGGCATTGATGAAAACGGCAACGGCAAAAAATCCGCGCTTGTTTTCCTTTATCATCTTTTCAAGGCCGATGAGCAGCAGCGGGAAGAACACCACAACATCGTGGAAGTGGTTGAAGAAGATGTTGTAGACCATAAAGCCGGAGAAGGAATAGAGCAGACCTCCGATGACGGCAAAGGTGGTGTCTTCAACAAAGCGCTTGATATAAAAATAGGCAAAAAATGCGGCAAAAGCAAATTTGAGCACGAACAGCGGCGCCATAAGATAGGGCAGCCAGGCTGTGGGGAAGGGAAGAGTGAGCCAGAAGAAGGGGCTGAACAGCAGATAGAAGCTGTAGGATGCAATGAAGTTTGCGCCCAGGTCTGTCTCCCAGTTCCACATAAAGCTGCCGCTTCTCACCGCTCTGTGCGCAAGCTGGTAGAAGGGGATCTGCTGAACGTTGTAGTCGCCGTAATAGGTGAAAAGTCCCTCGCCGGTGAGAAGGGTGGGGATGAAGAGGATGGCAGCCATTGCAAAAGCAATAAAGAAGGCTTGCCAATGGCGTTTTTTATGAAGGTTCAAATATTCGCTGTCCACGGTATATCGTCCTTTCAGTCGTAAATACGGTATCATAAACGGTGAGACAAAATATATATTATTATGTACCAATAATACCATAAATTACTGCATTTCTCAAGACAATAAAATAATTTTACATATATAAAAGGGTCTGCGGCGCAGAGAAAACTCCCTGCGCCGCAGACCGTGGCGGATTATGGAACCTAACGGGGCAAAATCAGCAGCCGCAGCCGTTGTTGCAGCCGTTGCCGCAGTTGTTTGCACCCAGGCAGCCGCAGCTGTCATTTCCGCAGCCGTTACCGCAGCCGGAGAAGCAGCCGCTGAAGAGAAGGATGATAATGATTACCCACCAGATGTTGTTGTTACCGAAGCACATGTTGCAAGCCTCCTAATTTTTATTTGCAACATATACTATGCCGAAAGGGGGCAGGGTGTGAGAAAAGGACAAACAGAAAATTTAAAATTAACAAAAGGAAAAATTTATTGCCGGTTTGCGGAAAAAGGTTGCCTTTGACCCGAATTTTTATTATTATATTATATGGACAATAATGGTGTAGTTTGGTGCGCCGTTATAAGTCGCAGGCGAAGGAGAGAATGTGGGGAAAATGGTGGTTAGAAGATTAAAAAAAGTGAAAGGTTTTTTTGAAGCGGTGCATCCGAAGCTGAAAAACAAGACCAACGAGTCTTTGGCGGCGGTTTTGCCCATAAGCATTATCGTGCTGGCGCTGAGCGTGTTTTTGATCTCGTTGAGCGTGGGACTGGCAATGATGTTTTTTGTGGGCGCAATGCTGCTCATCCTCGGAATGGGAATGTTCCAGCTGGGTGTGGAGATGGCAATGACTCCCTTGGGCGAAGGCATCGGTGTGTGGATGCCCAAGATGAAAAAACTCCCCTTCATAATTTTTGTTAGCTTTTTACTGGGAACAATAATAACCATTGCAGAGCCGGATCTTCAGGTTTTGTCAAATCAGGTGCCTGCAATTCCCAACATGGTAATAATCCTAACCGTTGCGGTGGGCGTGGGAATATTTTTGGCAGTTGCAATTTTGCGTATCATCGAAAAAATCAAGTTGTCCACCCTGCTGATGGTGCTTTATGCTTTGGTTGTAGTAATTTCCTTTTTTGTGCCCAAAGAATTTGTTGCCGTCGCATTCGATTCCGGCGGTGTTACAACGGGTCCCATAACCGTGCCGTTCATAATGGCTATCGGTGTAGGTATCTCCTCTGTCCGCGGTGACAAAAATGCTGCAAGCGACAGCTTCGGTCTGGTCGCTCTCTCCAGCGTAGGTCCCATAATTGCAATGCTTATCCTCGGCTGCTTCTTTGATGCCAACGACGGCGCCTATTCGGGTGCTGACATAACACAGGTGGAGACCATAAGGGATGTTGCAAAGGCATTTGTGCAGCAGCTTCCTCACTACGCAAAAGAAGTGTTTATCTCTGTGGCACCCATTGCGGCCGTGTTTATTGTGTTCCAGCTTATCAGCCGCCGCTATCAGCGTAGACAAACTTTGAGAATAGCTGTCGGCTTCGGCTATACATATATCGGTCTTGTGCTTTTCCTCTGCGGAGTAAACGTAGGTTTTGCCCCTGTGGGAACTATCCTCGGTCAGGAGCTTGCAGGCAGCGAGCAGAGCTGGCTGCTGGTGCCAATCGGCGCACTCATCGGTTACTTCATTGTTAAAGCCGAGCCCGCAATACAGATACTCAACCATCAGATACAGTCGGTAACAAACGGAGTTATCTCCGCCCAGGCAATGAACAGATGTCTCTCCATCGGCGTTTCTGTCAGTGTTGGCCTGGCAATGCTGCGAATCGTTACAGGCATCCCGCTTCAATGGATAATAATCCCGGGATACATCATCGCATTGGTAATGTCCAGACTTGTTCCGCAGATGTTCGTCGGTATCGCATTCGACTCCGGCGGTGTTGCCAGCGGACCGATGACCTCCACCTTCCTTATTCCGCTGTGCATCGGAGCCTGCGAGATAATGGGCGGAAACGTTATGACCGATGCCTTCGGTGTGGTTGCACTGGTTGCCCTCACCCCGCTTATCGCCGTGCAGATAATGGGTCTCAGCTACAAACATAAGCTTTCCAAAATGCACGATGCTGCTGTTGTTGAAACAGTCTACACCGACGATGGCGACGATATCATCGTGATAGAGGAGGATTAATTGTGATACGCAAAGATAATAAGTGTGTTTTAAGAATAATGGTTTTGATTTCCGGACAGAAGCTTGGCGAGCGAGCCACCGAGATGTTTGACGAAGAGGATATTCCTATCCACTATCATCTTCACGGAAGAGGAACGGCACCCAGCGAGATAATGGATATTTTGGGTCTGGGCAGCAGCGATAAGAGCATCCTGGTCTGCGTGCTGACAAAGACCCGTGCCGATGAAATGCTCATCAAGCTGCGCAGAGAACTGAAGATCGGCACAACAAACAGCGGAATCGTGTTCACGCTGCCGCTCACAGGGGTAAGCAGTTTCGTTATGCGTATGGCGGCCCACAGCGCCGAAGAGAACTCGGGCGAAGAAGGAAAGGATGGAAAAACAATGTCAGAGCGTAAATACAGCATAGTCGCCGTTATTGTTGATCAGGGATACAGCGAAGAGGTTATGGAGGTTGCTAGAAAAGCAGGCGCAGGCGGCGGCACCGTTATAAACAGCCGTGCCATTGCAGATGAAACCGCCATGGATGTTTGGAACATCAACTTCCAGGAGGAGAAAGAGATAGTTGTCATTGCCGCTGCCAACGATACCAAGCTGGAGATCATGCAGGCTATCACCGAAAAATTCGGCATCAACTCCGATGCAAAGGGCATCACTCTTGCTCTGCCCATCGATAACATCATCGGTCTCAGCGATTATTAACCTGCCGGGCCACGCCCGGAGGAATATCCGCGGACGAAACTGACGCTTGCGCTTACAGTTTCTTGAATTTACGAAGCGTGTAGTGCATCTCCCGCGGAGGTGTCAGCATTCTGTTTGCCCCCTCACCCGACAAGTCGGGAGCTCTCCCAAAGGGAGAGCCTTTTTGTTCTTGAAAGCACCACCAAGCCTCTCCCCATGGGAGAGGTG
>JAFSHJ010000167.1 GCA_017440425.1 Oscillospiraceae bacterium
CTGCGTTAAGCAAACGGGGGATTGCCCTGCAACCCCGACACGGCACTTGCCGTGTCGCTCCATTTGTCCGAGGCGTGCGTTTGTCTTAGCGGTAACCCTTTTGACTTTATTCTGCACTTCTCACAAATTCCGGAAATACCCAATCCTTGAATATTCCCGCATCTGCAACGTCTTCGTAGTAAAGTCCGATGCCCCACTCATACACTGTGTTCTCCAAACCCTCTGCATAGGTTTCCACGGAGATACTTGCCTGATAGAACAGAATGTTTTCGGGAGAAAAGCTCTCTGCAATAAGCTTGCGCTCTTCCTCATCCTTGATTTCCGCAATATCCATCAATTTTTCAATAGCTTCCTGCTCGCTGCAGGCAAGCAGCTCGGAGGCTTCGATCACTTCGCCGGTCTCTCTGTCAAAAGCGGTGCTGACACGGTATTCAACACCGTTTTCTCCCTCAACTGTGCGGTTTGCCACCGTTACAAAATAGAGTACCTCTTCTGTTTCCAGAGAAAGCCGTGTCTCCTGACCGACGGTATATGCGCCGTAATCTCTGTTTCCATCACGGAGATACTCTTCATAGGCATCCTCCAGCACCTCAAATTTATCGAACACCACACCCTCCGATGTGATATAGTCCACAATTTTCACCTCGGCTTCATCGGTGAGACCGTCCACCTCGTTCGTGCCGCTGAAAATTTTGTAGTAGTCATACATCAGGTTGACACCGTTTGGCAGGTTGTAGCTGTCAAAGAAGGTGTGACGCCACTTTTCAACCTCTGTGCCGTCGCTGAGCGTGACTGTCTCTCCCGTGAAAAAGCTGTCGATATCCACGATGTTTGCGCTGTAGGTCTTCATCCTGCTGCCTCCGACCTCGTTGAAGGAGAAACTGAAGGGATTATATTCCACCGTAACGGTTGCTTTTTCAATTTCGCCCTCCAAAAACTTGTTGGCGGCAAAGCTTTCCGGCAGGCAGAAGACTATGGTCTCTTCATCCAGGGTGACACAGCTCTTTTTGCCCTTGCTGTCCTCCACCACGAAGGACGCAAGCTTGCCGCTGCTGTCCACTGTCACGTCGGTGACATATCCCGCAATTCTGTACCACTCGCTGAAATATTTTGCAGAGACCGCAAACATTCCAACCACGAGCCCGATTATCACCACCGCCGTGATGACCACGGCTCTTATTCTTTTTGCACGCAGCTTTTTCTTAATGTTTATCAGCGGTGCGGGGTCGTTGTCTTTTTCGGGTTCCGCTGTCTCAATTTTCTGCGGTTCGCTGTAGCTTTCGCAAATTTTTCTGCAATCTACGCAGCCGTCGAGATGTTCTTTTATAAATTCCGCAGTATCTTCGCTCACCATTTTTTCAACGTAAAGCGGCAGAAGATCACGGACGATGCTGCATTCATTTTTCACGGTTTTGTTCCTCCAATCTCTCTTTGATCATGTTACGGGCGCGGTGATAGGTGACGCAAGCCCAGTTTTCGGTTTTGCCGAAAATCTGCCCTATCTGCTTAAAACTCAGGTTGGCAAACACCCTCCACATAAACACTTCTTTGTAGGGGTCTTTCACATCGTGCAAAACCGCCCTTATCCTTGCCGCCTCATCCCTGCTTAAAACGTGTTCCTCAACGCTGTCGCTCCGTTCCGCAGCTTCCAGCGCTTCAATGTCTTCCACTTCGGCATATCTGCCTGCCTTTTTTATGTGGGTGTAATAGCAGTTTTTGGCTATCTGGCATAGCCACACCCTGATATCACACTCGCCGCGGAAATTTTTGATCGCCTTCATCGCCTTGAAAAAGGTCTCGCCGGTTATCTCTTCCGCAACGTGTTCGTCCCCCGAAAGCCGCCTTATATAAAGGAAAACATCGTTGAAATAATCTTTGTATATCTTCTCAAACTCGGTCACTCTATCCCTCCTTTCGCCTATAAGACTTTGGAGAACCAAAAACCTTACAACTTTTTTGAAATTTTTTCGAAAAATATTATTTAAGGCGGTATAGCACAAACTATACCGCCTTTTGGTGCTTTATCGCATTTGTTATCTCTTAGAGGGAGATGGTGTTTGCGATCTCATAGAGCTTCTCGTCAAATTCTTTGGGCATGCTGAGAGCTTCGAGGATGTCGAGATCGGAGATCTTGCCGTCCTTCATGATGACAACACGGTTGCCGATGCCCTGAGAGAGCAGCTCAACTGCGTGGTAACCCATTTCGCTTGCAACCACGCGGTCACGAAGTGTGGGGGAACCGCCGCGCTGTACGTGTCCGAGCACGTTTGCACGTGTTACAACGCCGGTCTTCTCTTCGATCTCGTGTGCAAGATCCTGAGCAAAGCGGTAGATCTTCTCTTCGCGGCCCTTCTTCTCTGCAATGCCTTCTGCAACCATAACGATATAATGATGCTTGCCGGTCTTCTTGACCTCGTTGATCCTGTCGATTACATCCTTCTGAATATCGTATGCAACCTCGGGAATGATGATGGCTGTTGCGCCGCAAGCGATGCCTGCGTTGAGTGCTATGTAGCCTGCGCCTGCGCCCATTACAACAACAACGGAGCAGCGGTCGTGAGATTCGCAGGTGTCACGGATCCTGTCCACCATATCTACAACGGTGTTCATAGCGGTGTCAAAACCGATGGTGTATTCTGTGCAGGTGATATCGTTATCGATGGTGCCGGGGATGCCTACGCAGGGAATGCCTCTTACGGAGAGGTCGCGTGCGCCGCGGAAGGAACCGTCGCCGCCTACAACAACAAGACCCTCTATGCCAAGCTCTTTGCAGAAGGAGATGCCCTTCTGAATGCCCTCTTCCTCTTTGAACTCGAGGCAGCGGTCGGTATAGAGTGCTGTGCCGCCGCGGTTGATGATATCGGATACGCTGCGGAGATTCATCTCCACTGCATCGCGCTCAATGAGACCTTTGTAACCCTTACGGATACCGAAAACCTTTATTCCCTTTGCAAGAGCGGCTCTTGTAACTGCACGCACTGCAGCATTCATACCGGGAGCGTCGCCGCCGCTTGTAAGAATACCGATTGCTTTAACCTGTTTATCCATTCTCTATTCCTCCAACTTCTGCGGCACAAACGGAACAAAACCCCGGCCGCTCTATAATATTGATATTTTATAACACAATATATCAATTTACATTATAATGCTTTTCTTTGCAATTGACAACTGTCTTTATGTCTCATTTAATGGATTTTGGTTGCGCAACCGTAAATTACACAGCATCAGTCAACTATAACTGCCTTTTTCTCGCCCAGCTGTTTTTCCAGCTCTGCCATCATCACGTCGTTGGGCTGCACCCACATCTTCTGCGGTGCCAGCACCAGCTTTTTGGTGTCCTCAAAAAAGATGTAGAGCGGAGTTTCACCCTCGAAAACAGCAAGTAGGCTGGAGACACGCTCAAACACTCTGCTGTTTTGGGACGGGACTTTTATGTAAAGTCCGGGACGGTTGTTTTTCTGCGCAGGCTTTTCTGCGGTCGGCTGGGGTTTGGGTGCCTCTATCGGCTCATAGCGGGGTCTGCGGCTGCCCGAAAAACCTCGCTCGTCCCGCTTCAAAAATGCATCGGGAGAGAGCGCCACTTCATCGGCAAGGCTCATTTTTTCGCAGATGAGCTTGGGCGCCTCATCTTCACGGGAGGATATCCTTCCCCTTATTGCCACAACGTTGCCCACCACAAAGGCCTGCTTGCTGTCGTCATATACCTTCGGGAAAAGCAGCGCCTCCATGGAGCCCGTCATATCCTCTATTATGGCAAATGCCATCATCTCGCCGCTCTTGGTGACTTTGGTGGATTTATTCTGTACCACCGCCACAAAGCAGACCTCTTCGTTGATGGCAAAGCTCTTCTCTGCCACCAAAACACCGTCTTCATAGCCGCTGTCCGGCAGATAATCGGAGATGTTGGCGGCTTTGATGCTGTTTGCCAGCTCGTTGTATTTTTCAAGGGGATGACCGGAGATATAGAGTCCCGTCATCTCTTTTTCCATCCGCAGCAGCTCGTCCTTGGGGAATTCCTCCCGTTTGGGGAACTGATAGCTGTCTATGCTTCCGCCGCTCTCAAAAAATCCGAACAGATTGTTCTGTCCCTCGGCGTTGCCTCGGCGCTCCGCATCGATGGAGCTTGCCAGCGCCTCCCAGCCATAGAGCATTTCCGCACGGTTTGCGCCCAGACCGTCCAGCGCACCGCTCTTGATGAGCGCTTCTGCGTTTCTGCGGTTGAGCTCCTTGCCGTACATTCTGTCGCACAGCTCGGGAACACTTGTGAACTCGCCGTTTTCACGCTCTTCTATCAGGTTGTTTATGAAACCTCTGCCCAGGTTGCGCACCGCCAGCAGACCGAAACGTATGCCGTCACCGTCTGCGGTGAAGCCTGCGTAGCTCTTGTTTATGTTGGGCGGAAGCACTTTGATTCCGTTTTTGCCGCATTCCGCAATATATTCGGTGGTTTTGGCGCTGTTATCCATTACACTGGTGATGAGGGCAGCCATATATTCACGAAAATAATGTGCTTTGAGATATGCTGTCTGATATGCCACCACCGCATATGCCGCTGCGTGGGATTTGTTGAAGGCATAGTCTGCAAAGGCGCTCATCTCGTCGAACAACTGGTTTGCCACCTCTTCGGGGACGCCGTTTGCGATCGCACCCACGCAGGCCACCGAGCCATCCTCGTTTTTGGCACCGTGGATGAATGCCACACGCTCTTTCTGCATTATATCGTGCTTTTTCTTACCCATTGCACGGCGCACAAGGTCCGCTCTGCCGTAGGAGAAGCCTGCCAATGCCTGACACACCTGCATTACCTGCTCTTGATAGATCATACAGCCGTAGGTGACGTTGAGAATGGGCTCCAGCAGCGGATGCTTATAGGTTATTCGTGATGGATCGTGGCGGTTGGCGATGTAGGTGTCGATGGATGCCATCGGTCCCGGACGGTAGAGGGAGATGACTGCGATGAGGTCCTCCACGGAATCGGGTTTGAGACCCGAAAGCACGTTTCTCATTCCCGTGGATTCGAACTGGAACACTCCCTGACCCAAACCTGCGGAGAGCATTTCGAAAACTCCCGGGTCATCGTAGGGAATGGTGTCTATTGAGAAGGTGGGGTCTTTTTTGCGGATCATCTTTTCCGCATCGCTGATGACGGTGAGGGTGCGCAGACCCAAAAAGTCCATTTTAAGCAGACCCAGCTCCTCGATGGTGGTCATGGGGAACTGTGTGACGATGGCTTCGTCGTTTTTCTGCACCGGCACATAGCTCTCAACGGGGTCTCTTGTAATAACAACGCCCGCTGCGTGGGTGGATGCGTTTCTCGGCATTCCCTCCAGCTTTTGGGACATATCGATGAGTTCTTTTATCTGCGGGTCGCTGTCGTAGGCTTCTCTCAGCTCGGATGAAGCTTTAAGCGCCTTCTCCAGTGTCATTTTCAGTTCCATGGGAACCATTTTTGCCACTTTGTCCACAGTTTGGTAGGGAATTGCCAACGCTCTGCCCACGTCTCTTATGGCGGCACGGGCGGCAAGGGTACCGAAGGTGATTATCTGCGCCACATGGTCGGAGCCGTAACGGCGGTTGACGTATTCGATGACCTCCTGACGGCGCTCGTAGCAGAAATCGATATCAAAGTCGGGCATGCTGACTCGCTCCGGGTTGAGGAAGCGCTCAAACAGCAGGCTGTATTTTATGGGGTCGATGCCTGTTATGCCGATGCAGTAGGCGGCGATGCTTCCTGCGCCGGATCCACGTCCCGGTCCCACGGGGATACCGTTTTTTCTGGCATAGTTTATAAAATCGTATACGATGAGGTAGTAGTCCACGTATCCCATCTTTGCAATGATATCCAGCTCGTAGCGCAGGCGGTCACGCACCGTCTGCGAGGGGTTTTCGCCATAGCGGCGGAGCATTCCCTCGAAGCAGAGGCGCTCAAAGTAGTCTCGGTTGGTCTCGCCCTCGTGGGCATCTTCCGCCTTGAAATAGGGCAGCTTTATTACGCCGAACTCAAAATCCACGTTGCATCTTTCGGCAATTTGGCGGGTGATATCGATGGATTCGGGATAGGCTGCGAGTGCTTTGCGCATCTCGTCTTCGCTTTTTATATAGAATTCTTCTGTTTCAAACTCCATATCGCTGCCGTCATCCACGGTGTGGTTGGTCTGGATGCAGACAAGGATGTGCTGGGCACGGCTGTCCTCTTTTTTGGTGTAGTGGCAGTCGTTGGAGGCGACCAGCGGGATGCCGGTCTCACGGGATATTTTGGCGATGAAGGGCAGAATGCGCTGCTGTTCCTCTATGCCGTGGTTTTGAATTTCGAGGAAGAAGTTGTTTTCGCCAAAGATGTCGCGGTATTCCAGCGCAGCTGCTTTTGCGCCCTCGTAGTCGGAATCCTGCAGCTTGCGGGCAACCTCGCCCGAAAGGCAGGCGGACATTGCAATGAGACCCTTGCTGTATTTGCGCAGCATCTCTTTGTCCACTCTCGGTTTGGAATAGAAGCCTTCGGTAAAGCCCAGAGAGACAAGCTTGATGAGGTTTTGGTAGCCCTCGTTGTTTTCGCACAGCAAAACAAGGTGCCAGCTGCCGTCAAGACGGTGCACTTTGTCGAATCTGCTTCTTGTGGCGACATATACCTCGCAGCCGATTATCGGCTTGACGCCTGCTTTTTTTGCCTGCTTGTAAAAATCGATAACTCCGAACATTACTCCGTGGTCGGTTATCGCCACGCTGTCCTGACCGATCTCTTTAACGTGATCGAAAAGATTTTTTATTCTGCAGGCACCGTCCAGCAGACTGTATTCTGTGTGCAGATGAAGATGTGTAAAGCTCATAACTACTTCCCAAACCTAAATTTCATAAATCTGTTTCAGCGTATACTTATCTACTATAATGATATCATATTTTTTCTCCGTTAGCAATACGCCTGCCTCTTTTTGCTGCGGGATGCTGCCGCAGTTTTCTCACTTTTCGCCGCTGTATCGACACAGTTTTTCTTGCCATTGCTGTGCAAAAATGGTATAATGATATATAATAAGGTTTTCTGCGCATAAATGGCTTTTTATGCTTTAAAACGGCTTTTAAGATATCTTTACCAACAACTATCTCACAGAAAGGAGTGCGCAGGTTTCCCAAAACGGGTGATACTGCGCAAACAGGTTTATGACTGTCAATTTCGCCTGCCAGGTTTTTGATGATGCAGCAATGAAACAGCGTCTTTCCCCCTCGGTCTTTGAGAGTTTGCAGAATACACAAAAGCTGGGCAACCCCCTTGACCCCAGTCTTGCGGAGGCTGTTGCCTCTGCCATGAAGGATTGGGCCATTGAGATGGGTGCCACCCACTACACCCATTGGTTCCAGCCCATGACCAACATCACCGCCGGCAAGCACGAGGCTTTCCTCAACCGCACAAGCAGCGGCGAAGTTATTATGGAATTCTCCGGCAAGGCTCTCATCCGCGGCGAACCGGATGCCTCCAGCTTCCCCACCGGCGGTCTTCGCGCCACATTTGAGGCAAGAGGCTACACCGCATGGGACCCCACCTCCCCTGCCTTTTTCAGTGACGGTACGATCTACATCCCCACCGCCTTCTGCTCCTACAACGGCGAGGCGCTGGATGCAAAAACACCGCTGCTGCGCTCCATTCAGGCTCTTTCCGAGCAGACCCTGCGCATCCTCCGTCTGCTGGGCAACACCACCTCCAAAAGTGTTGTATCCATGGTTGGTCTGGAGCAGGAATACTTCCTTGTTGACCGTGAAAAATATGAACAGCGTCTCGACCTTAAAATTTGCGGACGCACCCTCTTTGGTTCCAAACCTCCTAAGGGTCAGGAGCTGGACGACCACTACTGCGGACGCATCCGCCTGCGTGTTGCAGATTTTATGCGTGACCTTGACGAGCGTCTTTGGGCGCTTGGCGTTCTCAGCAAAGTTAAACACAACGAGGTTGCTCCCGCCCAGCACGAGCTTGCACCCGTTTTCTCCTCCGCAAACATTGCCTGCGACCACAACCAGCTCACTATGGAGGTTATGCGTCAGGTCGCCAAGGAGCACGGTCTTGCCTGCCTGCTGCACGAGAAACCCTTTGAATATGTCAACGGCTCCGGTAAGCACGATAACTGGTCCATCAACACAGATGACGGTCTCAACCTGCTGAAAGCCGGCAAAAATCCCGCCGAAAACCACCAGTTCCTGCTGTTCCTCTGTGCCGTTATCACCGCAGTTGACCGCTATGCCGATCTTCTCCGTGCATCTGCCGCCTGCCGCGGAAACGACGACCGTCTCGGTATGCACGAGGCACCTCCCGCCATTATCTCCATCAACCTCGGAAACCATCTCTATTCCATACTTAAAAATATCGCATCCGGCCGCCGTGCCGTCACCGACAAGGCTCATTATCTCGCCATTGGCGTTGATGCGCTGCCCTCTCTCACTCAGGATGACTCCGACCGCAACCGCACAAGTCCCTTTGCCTTCACCGGAAACCGTTTTGAGTTCCGTATGCTGGGTTCCTCCCAGTCTCCCGCTTTCTCCAACGTAGTGCTCAATGCGGCTGTCACCGAAGTTCTCGGCGAATTTGAAGAGATGCTCACGGGTGTTGAGGATATTCCCGATACCATTCGCTCCATCGTTGCCAAAACCGTTGCGGAACACGGAAGAGTTATCTTCAACGGCAACAACTACTCCGACGAGTGGCGCGAAGAGGCCCGCAAGCGCGGTCTGCCCGAGATCAACAACACCGTTGATGCCATCGACGTCCTCATCTCTCCCAAAAACATTGAGCTGTTTGCCAAAACCAACATCTTCACCGAGGATGAGTGCTACTCCAGACGTGAGATCCTGCTGGAGAACTACGCTAAAGTCGTTTTCATTGAAGCAAACACCATGTACGAGATGCTCACCCGTCAGATCATCCCTGCAGTTACCAAATATATCGGCACCGTTGCTCACTCCTACAACGAGCTTGCCCGTGTCGGCATTGAAAATGCAGAGCTGAAGTCTATGATCGCCGAACTCTCCGAGTGCGAAAGCAAGCTCATCTCCGGCGGACGTGAACTTGACAAGCTTATTGCCGAAGGTCACACTATTGAAAATTCCAGGGAGGTCTGCCGTTTCCTCACCGACACCCTCAACCCCTATATGCGTTCCCTGCGTGCTTACGCTGACCGTGCCGAGACTCTTCTCGACAGCGCCAGCTGGCCCTTCCCCAACTACACAGATCTTCTCTTCAGAGTTTAAGCTGCTTACGGTTTGTGTTTTTGATCGTCCTGCTTTGCGGCAGGACGACTCGTCACTCCGGCTTTGCCGGAGCAGGCGGTGTAACCGCCTGGTCGGATGTAATCCGACCGACGAGTCGTCCGTAATGCTGCGATGCACCAAAACACAACTAACCCATCCACAGCAACCATCTTTCTAATGGGAGGCCGCTATGAAAATTGTTATAATAGACGGGCAGGGTGGAAAGGTTGGCAGAAGCATTACCGAAAAGCTGAAGCAGAAAGCCCCCGACCTTGAACTGACCGTTATCGGAACCAACAG
>JAFSHJ010000168.1 GCA_017440425.1 Oscillospiraceae bacterium
AATTTCGCTTCGCCATTTCTCCGAAATGGCGGCTCCCGTCACCCGGTGGGTTGTTCCGGTCCTGCCTCACTTTACTGCAGAGACTCAAAGGTCGTCTGCATCCTGCACCGGCACGGCTTTGCGATCCTTCGGTTTTCCCGTATAGCTGCCCATGGGGTCGGTTTTGGCAGCCGAAGTTTCGAGCGTATCCATTGCCTTTTTAGTAGGCTTTTTTCTCTTTGCATCCTGTTTTTTCATATGCACACTCCTCTCGGTTGTTGATTTATTTTGCGCACCCTTTTGGCAATTTATTCGCCTGCCTTGTTTGTGCGTAATAACTTTTCGCCTGTCCTCATAAGATTAAAATAGCTTATCCGTTTATGGGAGGTTGTAACATGAGAGAAGAGTTCCAAAAAGGACTTTGCAAAGAAGAAGCAGAAAAGAGGTTGGTGCGTTACGGACCCAACCGACTGAAATCCGAAAAAAAGGCGGGAGCCGCCAAAATTTTTGCAGCGCAGTTCAAAGACGTTCTGGTGCTTATTTTGCTTGCTTCAACCGTAATTTCGGTTGCAATGGGCGAATACGTTGAAGCGATAACCATAATTGCGATCGTGTTTTTGAATGCGGTGGTTGGCTTCATTCAGGAATACCGCACCGAAAAGACTCTCGAAGCGCTGAAAAAGATGGCGGCACCCACCGCCAAAGTCATCCGCGACGGTGCCGCCGTTGACGTTCCTGCAGAAGAGGTTGTCCCCGGAGACGTTGTGCTGCTGAAATCGGGAATGCGGGTGTGTGCCGACGGATTTGTGCTGGAATCTGCAGAGCTTGCCGCCGATGAATCGCTTTTGACGGGAGAATCCGTCCCCACGGAAAAGCTGCCGGCAAAAGAATCGGAGATAAGAGAAGGCTTTACCCTGCAAAACCGCCACGATATGGTTTATATGGGCACCGTGATCACAGCAGGACACGGCAAGTTTTATGTCAGCGCCACGGGAATGTCCACACAGATGGGCGGCATTGCGGGACTTCTCCATGAGATCCCCGAGGAAAAGACTCCCCTTCAGCAAAAACTTGCTGTTATGGGAAAGATAATCTCCATTGCCTGCCTTGCCATATGTCTTATCGTCACACTTACCGGCATTCTACGCGGCGAGGAGCTGTTCTCTATGTTTTTGACAGGACTTTCTCTGGCCGTTGCTGCCATCCCCGAAGGACTTCCCGCTGTGGTGACGATATCTCTCGGGCTCGGCACCTCCCGTATGCTGAAACGGGGTGCGCTGATCCGTCGGCTGCACGCTGTTGAAACTCTTGGCTGCTCCGATGTGATATGTTCCGACAAGACGGGAACCCTGACCCAAAACAAAATGACCGTTACCGAACGCCGTGTCCTCGGCGGCGAAAAGGCGATGCAGCTGCTTTTCGAGATCGCAGTGCTCTGTAACAACAGCGCAGCCTCCTCACAAAACCCAACCGAGACCGCACTTTATGATATGGCTTTGGACTGCGGCATAAATGTCCGTGAGCTGGAGCGGCAGAATACCCGCTGCTCCGAGCTGCCGTTCGATTCCTCCCGCAAGCTGATGTCGGTTATTGTCCGCTCCAACGGCGGTTTACGGCAATTCACCAAAGGTGCTCCCGAGATCCTGCTCTCACGCTGCTCCCATTATCTCTCACCAAACGGTGTGCGGCCATTGGACAGCGCATCCCGTGCAGATATCGAAGCTCAGAATGCCGCTCTCTGCGACAAGGCGCTGAGAGTTATCGGTTTTGCAATGAAAGAGGTTCGCTCTGCGGCGATAAAAGAGGAAAACATGGTGTTTGTGGGACTTGCCGGTATGCTTGACCCGCCCCGGAAAGAGGCCTTTGACGCTGTCAAGCGCTGCAAGCTGGCGGGTATCCGTCCCGTTATGATAACCGGCGACCACAAAAACACCGCCGTTGCCATTGCCAAACAGCTTGGCATCTTCCGCACCAATGACCGATGCATGACCGGTTCCGAGATCGATGCATTGAGCGACGAACGCTTCATGAAAGAGGTTGAAAAGGTGTCGGTTTTTGCAAGGGTGAGTCCTGCGCACAAACTCAAGATCGTTAAGGCGCTTAAAAACCGGGATCACATTGTGGCAATGACCGGCGACGGAGTGAACGATGCCCCCGCCATCAAAGAGGCGGATATCGGTGTGGCAATGGGAATTGCCGGCTCCGACGTGACAAAAGAGGCCTCCTCCGTGGTGCTGCTGGACGACAACTTCTCCACCCTTGTTGCCGCCGTGGAAGAGGGACGAGGTATCTTTGCCAACATCCGCAAGTTTATCCGATATCTGCTCTCCTGCAACATCGGTGAGGTGATAACCATGTTTGTCGGGATGCTCTCGGGTGCTCCCACGGTTCTAATCCCCATACAGATCCTGCTGGTCAATCTGGTCACCGACAGTCTGCCTGCCATCGCTCTCGGAATGGAGCCGAACGAGCCTGATGTTATGGCTCAAAAGCCCAGAAAGCGTGGTGACGGTGTCTTTTCGGGAGGTTTATTCTCCACCATTCTTTTCCGCGGATGCATGATAGGTCTCACGACCTTCGGAATATACACCTTCTTTTACAACACACACGGCAGCACACCTCTTGCACGCACCGCTGCGCTGGTCACCCTCATCACCACCCAACTTATCCATGTTTTTGAATGCAAAAGTGAGGTGCGTCCGCTGACAAAAATTAATCCGCTTAACAATATTTTTATGCTGATAGCAGTATTTATCTCGGCAGCTGTTACTCTTGCTGCAGTCTATCTCCCCTTTATGCAGGCTGTGTTTGAAACCGTGCCGCTTACCCTCGGTCAGCTCGGCATCATTTTGTCCGTTTCACTCATCGTGCCCGTTATATCCGGATTGTTTAAGCGGTTTTCCTCCAGATAGTGCCGGTTAAGCCGCACCGCCAAATGCCGCCGTGAAAAAACCGCCCGAGTGCTGAAGCACCCGGGCGGCATATCTTTTGTTTTAATTTGTCAGCACTGTCTCATCAAACGGATATAGAACTCAACTGCGCGGTAAACAGTCTCAAGACGGATGCGCTCGTTGTTGCCGTGGATGGTGCTGCGTTCTTCGGAAGTGAGATCCATTGCAGAGAAACGGTAGACGTGGTTGGATATTCTTCCGTAGTGTCTGCTGTCGGAGCACTGAACCATAAGATAAGGTGAAACTATGCAGCCTTTCCATGTGGATGCAACAGCCTTTGCCACCTTGTCCCAGGCATCACAGCCGGTCTCGGAGATGGGGCTGGGGTTCATTCCGTGGATGCAGGTTATCTCCACATTGGGGTCACTTGCTGCCTTTTTAATGTAATCGAGGGCGCTGTCAATGTTGTCTTTGGGGTTGAGACGCATATTGGATACCATGGAAGCCTCCGGCGGGATGACGTTGGAGGCCTTGCTGCCGCTCATCTGTGTGAAGGCAACGGTGGTGCGCATAAGGGCATTGAGCTCGCCGCCGCTCTTTTTGCAGAGCAGGTCAAGCACCCAGGAGAAGCACCAAAGGTTGGCAAAAATCATTCTGTAGAGGAGGGAGGAGTGTCTGCCGAGGGTATCGAACATCTCTGCCACGGGTTTGGTGAGATGCATTTTAAAGGGTTTGTTCTCCACTCTGCAGCAGACCGCAGAGAGAATGCCCACGGGAGTGTGGGGCTTGGGCGCGGAAGCGTGTCCGCCGCCGGATTTTGTCTTGTAGCAGACATCCATCATACCCTTTTCTGCAATGCCGATGAGTCCGCAGGGTGCGGATACGCCCGGGAACACACCCTCTACCACTGCGCCGCCCTCGTCAACAACAAGTGCGGGGGTGATACCGTTCTTCTCAAACCAGTCAACAATTCTTATTGCACCTTCGCCGTTGACCTCTTCACCGCCGGAAAACGCAAAGTATACGTCATTATCCGGCACAAAGCCTTCGGCAATGAGCTTGTCTGCAGCTGAAAGGATGGCGTTGAAGGTGACCTTTGTATCCAAAGTGCCGCGTCCCCACAGCACGCCGTCCTCGAGAATTGCTTCAAAGGGCGGTTTCTCCCACATATCTTCGTTGACAGGAACAACATCGTAGTGAGCCATCATCACGGCGGGGGCATCGTGGGCTTTGCCCTCCCATTTAAACAGCAGTCCTCTGTCCTCCATTTTGGTCAGGGGGCATTTTTCGTTTACGTTGGGATAGAGCTTGGGCAGCTTGGAGATGAGCTTTTCAAATTCCGCATCGTCCTCCAGCTCCCTGGTGTAGCTGGATACGGTTTTGCATTTCACCAGCTCGCGCAGGCTCTCAACAGCTTTTTCTTTGTCGAAGCTCTCTTCGTTTTCGAGCAGTTCAACGTTTTTCCTAGGTTTAAACGCTGCTGTGCGGATGAGGATAACCGCCAAAAAAGCAACGATCAACGCTATCAAACCATATAATACATACTGCATTTCGTCACCTCAAAACATTAAAGAATTCCTTTTTTATAGAGTATTCTTGCAACCGCAATGGTGAACACAACGCCCACGGGAACCATGATTCCAACTGTGCTTGCGTTGAGTGCGGGCACAAAGATAAACAGCACCAGCATCAATATTACGGGAGCAATGGAAAGCTTGAGATTCTTGGAGATGAACACCACCGCAAGTCCGCCGAAAAGTGCAGGCAGCAGCTGTGCAAATGCCGCATTGAGCACCTCGGAGGAGAGGATGGGAGCAAGGGGGATGATGAGGATAACACCGAGGATAATTATCAGCGTTGTCACAATGCTGGAAACTGCGATGGAGATGGTGGAGATTATTTCACCCTCTTCGCTGTTTGCCTTTACATTGGCGCGCTCCATTGCGTCGATGGCACAGGGCAGCTTCAGGTTGGAGATGTTGCCGGTTACGAATG
>JAFSHJ010000169.1 GCA_017440425.1 Oscillospiraceae bacterium
CTCCAAACCATAGCCAAATTACCGTCAATTTTCAGCGTATCATTTTGCAACACTACTTCTACAAGTTCATCTCTAGGAAATTTCGATTCTATTGCACAAACACCATTTCCTCTTATGCTTAAATTAAAAAGTCCTTCGTTTCCCAACATTGCAGATGACAGGTTCGTACGTGCAACAACCTTTTGTTGCAATGATGAATCACACGCAAGAAAAAGTCCATCATCAAGCACAACTGCTCCGCCCCATTTTTCAACATCAACCAACATGATGTGATTATATGTCGGTTCAAGAACCAAGACCCCTTCGCCCTTATATTCAGGTTTAATAATAGACTCACCTGTCACAGTTCCTTTTACTGCTTTACCCAAAAAATCTCCTATTCCTTTGACTCCTGTCGTTGCAGTAACATCACCAACACACCACTGCATTTCACCAGCCTGGCAAGTTATCCCTTTACCTTTTGCTACATCACACAGTAACTGTCTTTTTCTAAAATTCATTTTGCTGCAATAGTACGCTTCCATTGCATCTTCAGGCTCAACACTAATATCTTTGATGTGTTCAACAACTGTAAAAGGACCATTTCTATCCAAAACATTAATATTGCTATTGTTGGTAAAATTATTTATCTGATACATTGTGCCCCTCCGTTCTTAATTGTAATAACATAAAACTCATTATTTACATTATAATACTCAAAATCTATGCGGTCAACAAAAAAATCCATTTATAAGTTTCTATTAAATTACTCAATACGCATGACCGCTATTGAATAAACCTGCACTTAATGGTATAATCTCTTTTATAAACAAGTTTTACTTATTTTATTTTTACAGAGGTCATTATGAATACAAACCCGATTCTTCAATCAGAGCTTTCTCCCCGCAACCTCACCATGCTCACCGATTTTTACGAACTCACTATGGCAAACGGCTATCTTGAGCACGGCGTTGGCGACAAAATTGCGGTTTTTGATATGTTTTTCCGCACAATTCCGGACGGCGGCGGCTTCGCCATCTTCGCAGGTCTGGAACAGCTTATCGAATATCTTAAAAATCTCAGCTTTACAGAGCAGGACATCAAATATCTCCGCAGCAAACACCAGTTCAGCGAGAGATTTCTCGATTATCTTGCAAACTTTAAGTTTGAATGCGACGTGTGGTCGGTGAAAGAGGGAACTCCCATATTCCCGAACGAGCCGATAATCGTTGTCCGCGGCCCCATCATTCAGGCACAGCTCATCGAGACCATGGTGCTGCTCACCATCAACCACCAGTCCCTTGTGGCCACCAAAGCCAACCGCATTGTGAGAGCCGCACAGAACCGCTCGGTGTTTGAGTTCGGTTCCCGCCGTGCACAGAGCTACGATGCCGCCATCCTCGGCACAAGAGCCGCATATATCGGCGGCTGCGATGCCACCGCCTGCACCATCTCCGACAGAGATTACAGCATTCCCGCCGTGGGCACAATGGCGCACAGCTGGATCCAGATGTTTGACAGTGAATACGACGCCTTCAAAAAATATGCGGAGATATATCCTGACAACTGCACCTTGCTGGTGGATACCTACAACGTGCTCTCATCCGGTGTGCCCAACGCCATAAAGGTGTTCAACGAGGTGCTCATCCCCAACGGACACAAGCCCAAGGGCATCCGTCTTGACAGCGGCGACCTTGCCTATCTCTCCAAAAAGGCACGCAAAATGCTGGATGACGCAGGCTTTGACTATGTAAAGATAGTTGCATCCAACTCTTTGGATGAAGTCATCATCCGTGACCTGCTGCTGCAGGGCGCAAAGATAGATCTCTTCGGCGTGGGCGAAAACCTCATCACCTCCAAGAGTTCTCCCGTTTTCGGCGGTGTTTACAAGCTGACCGCCATTCTTGAAGACGGCAGATACGTTCCCAAGATCAAGGTCAGCGAGACCATCGAAAAGATAACCAATCCCGATTTCAAGACCTTCTACCGCTTCTATAACAAAGACACCAACGAGGCCGTTGCCGACTACGTCTGTCTCTATGACGAGGCACCGGACACCTCCAAACCTGTCACCATCTACGACCCCGTTGCCACCTGGAAACGCAAAGAGCTGGACAATGTCTATGCCGAATGTATGCTTATCCCGATTTTTGAAAAGGGTGAGTGCGTATATGACTCTCCCGCACTCAGCGAGATAAAAGATTACTGCAAGCAGCAGGTGGACCGCCTCTGGGAAGAGGTAAAGCGCTTTGAGCATCCCCACAGATACTACGTCGACCTCTCCGACAAGCTTTGGGAGATAAAGCGCGACCTGCTCTCCAACCTCAACCTGAAAACCTACAACAATGAAAAATGATAACGGAGGACAACACTATGGCTAAGCTTCAGTTTGCACCTATGGCTTTCACCCGCTACGATGCATCCCAGACACTTCCCGCAAAATTCGAGCGTATGCTCGGCAGCTCCGGACTTGCCGAAAAGGTGAACGGAAAGACTGTCGCCATCAAAATGCACGTGGGCGACAACCTGACCTTCTCCACCATCCCTCCCGTATTTATCCGCATCCTTGTCTCCTTTGTGCAGAAAAACGGCGGCAAGTGCTTCATCACCGACCACTATGTGGCCGACCGCCATCCCGAAAACCGCGGCTACACCGACGGCATCCTCGGCTGCCCCATCATCGATGCCTGCGGATATTTCGGCAAATATTATTACACTAAGGATATGGATTTCCGCACCTTTAAGCACGTTGACGTTGCCGGACACATCTACGATGCGGATTTCCTCATCGATTTCTCCCACGTCAAGGGTCACGGTGCCTGCGGTTTGGGCGGCGCCTGCAAAAACATCGCCATGGGCTGTGTAACCGACCGCACCCGCCACGAGCTCCACGCTCTTGAAGGCGGTCTTGTGTGGGACAAGGACAAGTGCATCCACTGCGGACAGTGCGTCGATGCATGCAACCACCACGCCAACAGCTTTGACAACGACGGAAACTACAGTGTTTTCTACCACAACTGCACCAACTGCCAGCACTGTGTCAAGGTTTGTCCCACCGAAGCCATCACCCTGGATTCCCACGACTATGCCGATTTCCAGATGGGTATGGCACTGTGCACCAAATCCGTTGTGGATTGCTTTGAGCCGGGCAACGTCTTTTACATCAACGTGCTCACCGCCATCACCGCCCTTTGCGACTGCTGGGGCATGACCACCCCCTCCCTCGTTCCCGATATCGGCATTCTTGCCGGCTGGGACATTGTCGCCATCGAAACTGCCACCCTCGATGCCATCAAGCTGGAGCGCCTCAATCCCGAAGGCATTCCCGCAGGAATGGAGCTTGGCACCGAAGGACACCTCTTCCAGCGTCTCCACGGCAAAGATCCCTATATTCAGATCGATGCCCTTGAAAAGGTTGGGCTCGGCGAAAAAGAATACACACTCGACATCGTGGAATAATTCTCCAAAAACAACTCCCGTGCTATCGCAGGATAGCTCGGGAGTTTTATATTTGGGGTGCAATTCCTGCGGAGTAAGCTGTTTTGTCTTTGCCGCGGAGCGTTAACGGGATTCTTAAGGGGCAAGCCCCTTAAGCGCGGGCCGCGCAGGCCAACTCCTTGCGCTCGGCGCAACATAAATATAATAAAACAAGTGCCATCCGAAGGGATGGCATTCTAAAACCAATAGTTCAACAAGCACTTCTTTCGGTGGGAGGTGCTTTTGTTTTAGCGTTTAATCACTCGAAGC
>JAFSHJ010000170.1 GCA_017440425.1 Oscillospiraceae bacterium
ATTGCTTGGACGAGATAAGGAGGTAAAGTTATGATTATAACCGGTAAAAAATTTGCTTCTATGTGTGATGTTGGCACATGGGAAGCATTGGCTACAAAAGCTGATGTTGATTACTGCATAGATGTTGCAAAAAAATATAACGCTTGTTCTCTCTACACCCCCAAATGCTTCTGCGCTTATGCTGCAGACGCTCTTAAGGGCACAGGAATAAACCTTGAGTTCTCCATCTGCTCTTCCCTCGGTCACGATGACACCGAGCACAAAGTTTACAGCGCAAAACGCTACGTTGAGCTTGGACTCACAGAGGTTGAGACCTACATCAACCTCAGCTTCCTCAAATCCGGAATGTACAAAGAGTGCTTCGAGGATATTCTCGCTGTCCGCAAGGCTATTCCCGCTGACATGATCATGAAGTGCATCATCCAGACACCCGTTCTCACCGACGAAGAGCTGAAGCTGGCTTCCCAGATGTGCGTTGACGCAGGTGTTAACTTTGTTAAAACCGGCAACGGTCAGTTTGGTCTCACCACTCCCCACGCAGTTAAGGTCATTGCTGACACAGTTCAGGGCAAAGCACAGATCAAAGCAACAGGCTCCTTCAAGAGCGTTGACGATATCTATGCATTCCTGGATCTCGGCTGCACACGCTTCGGCATCAGCTGTGAAGAGATGATCAAATATCACGACATCATCGAAGCTGACTATCAGGCAGGCAGACAGAAATAATCATTTTGAAAGACAAACTAAGCCGCAGGAATTTTTCCTGCGGCTTGTTTTTTACTGAAAACGGCATTACATTGAATCAATTACTTTTTTTGCATATGAACAATCGGAAATCAGTTTCTTGTTTAATCTTTTTGAATTTTCAATGACACACACCACTAACTTTTTAGCAATTCCCTGACCCTGATATGCTGAATCGACTTCAGTGTGAATTATGTTCCATACATCTCCCGACTCTATAAAAACACATTCTCCCACGTTTTTGCCGTTATCAACAGCAACGGATTTATTATCCATAAATTTTATTTCCATGATCCTTTCCTCCTTTTATGTTGCAAAAATACATTCATCGTGTCAGTTCATCAAAAATTCGTGTACAGCCCTCGCAGATGTCTTCCCACGTCTGCTGAAAGTTGCCGTAGTACCATGGGTCGGCAACGTCTCTGTCAAGGAATGAGCGAAACTTGGTCTCGCCCGGGAACATTCTCTGCAGATAACGGGCATTTGAGGAATCCATATAATAGATGTGGTCGTAGTGTCTGCAGTCATCTTTGGTTATCTGACGTGCACAATGCCCCTTGCAGCTGATACCGTGCTTTGCAAGCTCTCTGCTTGCGGGAGGATACACACCCTCTCCAAGCTCTTCCCTGCTGACAGCAACGGAGGCAATTTCAAATTTATCCTCCAACCCTGCTTTTTCAACCATATCTCTCATCACAAACTCTGCCATCGGGCTGCGGCAGATGTTGCCGTGGCAGACGAAAAGCACCTTTATCATATTATGAATCTCCTTCAAAATACCGTAGTTTTCCAGGTAATTGTACCACAAAAGCTCCCCTCTGTAAAGGCAGCTTTAAATGCTGAAGAGCTATTGTTGCAAGCTGCGCCGGATCCCCTTATCCGTTTTTTCTATGCCTCATAGATCTGCTGTGTACCACCTATAGCCTCGGCAAGATACACATTGCTCCACTGTATTGCGCCTTCCTTATCACGGTTCAGCAGATGCCTGTAAAGCTCCTCCACATTGCTGTGCAGCGCTGCTACCCCGTACTTTTTGCAAAAGCGGATCCAAAGAGCCGTGCAAGGCACTTTAAAGGATGTATAAATCAACGGCAGGATGTGGTTGCCGCCCATAAGGGTCATTTCGTGGTGAAAAGCAAAGGCGATTTCCGCTGCCTGCGCAGGTGTAGGGTTTTCTCTCAGCCTGTCAACAAACGTTCCGAGCTGTTCCAGCTGCTCATCGCTGGCATTATCTATAACCCCATGCAGGGTCATCTGCTCCAAACCCCAGCGGACTTCCAAAATGGAACGTATCTCCTCCCTGCCCAGCATACCGCCGTTATAATCCATAATAGCCATAAGTGTCTCCATGTTGCCGTCTCTGCGGTAGTCGGCAACATATGCCCCCTGGCGTGGACGCACTTCCAGAAAGCCTTGTCTGGCCAGTTCCGTAATGCCGCCGTTTACAACAGCGCGGCTGACTCCCATTTGCTGGCAAAGCTCTCTCTCCGAAGGGAGCTTCTCTCCCATAGACAGTTCTCCGGACAGAATCATCCCCTGCAATTTCTGCACAAACAGCTCTTTCAAGCTGGGTGCGTAAAGCTGTTCAAAGTTCATAGGGCAACCTCCTGAAACTGTATTGGTCATACCAAATACCACAACTTAATTTTATCATACAAACTGTCAAATTTCAACCCTTAATTTTCCTATAAAACATAGAATTTCCAATTGATAATTGACAGTTATATCAAATAAAATTAAACTATAATCAGTAGAGTAATACCCTTTTATTGGTATGACCAGAAAGGAGCGATGCTTTTGGAAACTGTCAGAATCTTAGAAGTTAAACAAAGCGTGTTCGCAAACAACGATGCCCAGGCAGACAAACTCCGGCAAGAGCTGAAACAGAAAGGTATCTACCTTCTGAATCTCATGTCCTCTCCCGGAAGCGGCAAAACCACTACTCTCACCCGGCTGATCAACCTCTTGAAGGATGAGCTGAAGATCGGGGTGATGGAAGCAGATATTGACTCTGATGTGGATGCTGTCACCATCTCCGCAACCGGTGTCAAGGCCATTCAGCTCCACACCGGCGGTATGTGCCATCTGGATGCCTCCATGACACGTCAGGGACTGGAAGGTCTGGATGCCGGAGAAGCAGATCTGGTGGTTTTGGAGAACGTGGGCAATCTGGTTTGCCCTGCAGAGTTCGACACCGGTGCGGTCAAAAATATGGCTATCCTCTCCGTGCCGGAGGGTCACGACAAGCCGCTCAAGTATCCCCTTATGTTCCAGGTTTGTGATGTAGTTCTCATTAACAAAATCGATGTAGCACCCTATTTTGATTTTGACCTTAAAAAATGCACCGAATATATCCATATGCGCAATCCTAAAGCGGTCATCTTCCCCATCTGTGCCAAAACAGGTGACGGTGTGGATGCTGTGGCAAACTGGCTTAAAGAAGAAGTAAACAATTGGAAAGGAGACTGAATAATGGCAGATTATCTGGCAGGTTTCTATCCTGATTGGGTAGACCAAGAAGAGACCCCCAGACAAATCATTTTGGATTTAGGCAAAATGATCACCAACCGTATCCCCGTAAAGCTGGGATTTCAGAAACTGAATAAGTATGATCCCGAATATTGGGGACTTGCCATGCTCTTAACCGACGAGCAGGCAGAAGTGGCTTTGAAAATGGGTGTAAGAAAGCCCAAAACCATGGAAGATATGGTAAAGCTCACCGGCAAAACCGAAGCCGAGCTCGAGAAACTCCTTGGTGATATGTCCTTTATGGGTATTTTGGAATATAACTGGGAGAATCCCACCCGCACCAAGCAGTGGGTACTGCCCATGTTCGTTCCCGGCAGCGCAGAATTCACCAACATGAACGATACCATCCTTGCCAAATATCCGGAAATGGGTCGCTTCTTTGAACGCATGAGCCGCCTTCCTTTGGAAAAGGTAACTCCTATGGTCCCCCCCGGAGGCGCAGGTATCGGTATGCATGTCATCCCCGTTGAAAAGGCTATTGAAACCGAGAACCAGTCTGTTTCAGTTGAACACATATCCCATTGGCTGGATAAATACGAAGGCAAATATGCCGCATCCCCCTGTTCCTGCCGCAAATCCCGTCTTACCTTTGACGAGGGCTGTGCCGACGATCCCGAAGGCTGGTGTGTCGCTGTAGGCGATATGGCGGATTATGTGGTTGAGACCGGCAAGGGCGGCCGCTATATCACCAAAGAAGAGGCGTTGGATATCTTCCGCCGCGGTGAAGAAAACGGATTCGTCCACCAGATCACCAATATTGACGGCGCAGACAAGATCTTCGCCATCTGCAACTGTAATATAAATGTCTGCTATGCGCTGCGCACCTCTCAGTTGTTCAACACACCCAACCTCTCCCGTAGCGCATATGTTGCCCGTGTGGAGAGAGATGACTGTGTTGCCTGCGGCAAGTGCGTTGAGGTCTGTCCTGCCGGTGCTGTCAAACTGGGACAGAAACTCTGCGCCAAAGACGGCAGCGAGATCAAGTATCCCAAAATGCCGCTGCCCTCCGAACAGAAGTGGGGCCACCCATCAAGCGGCTGGC
>JAFSHJ010000171.1 GCA_017440425.1 Oscillospiraceae bacterium
CTCCACCTGCGTTGCGTTCATATCCAGCAGACATCTGCGGTTGATGTCGATATAATCAAGTCCCTGTGCGGCGGCAAACTCTGCCCAATCCGCCACGGTGACGGACTTATCGAAAAAGCTTTGAAACAGCGATACCGGCAGGCAGCTGATCTGTTTTTTTGCCATTTTGCAAAACTCCTTACTTTTTTCGGCTTAAAATGCAAGCAACAGAAAGACATTATACATTATATATAGCGCCTTTCTGCTGCAACTGTTTTTTATTTGGGTTCGTTCCCGCTCTGTTTATTTTGCAAGGATCTCGCCGATGACCTGATCTGCCACATCGAGGGTGTGGAGGATGTCTTCTTCGGTGTGTGCGGTGGAGATATAGATCCTGCCGCGCTTGCTGCTGAAGCGGATTCCGTATTCCTCAAGACCCTGAACAAACTTCTGATAGAATGCAACGTCTGCCTTCTCCAGCCATTCGCGCAGATCTGCAACCTCTTCTTCGAAGCCGAAATAGAGTGCGAACACGCTGCCCATATGTCTTGTGAACACCTTTATGCCGTGTTTTTTGCCAAGCTTTTGGAAGCCGTCGTCCAGCATGCCGGTCAGCTTGTTGAGACGCTCGTAGGTGCCGGGCTTTTCAAGCTCTGCGATGGTTGCGAGAGCCGCAGCTGTGCCAACAGGGTTGCCGTTGAAGGTTCCCGCTGCCTTGAGGCTGGTCATAACGTCTTTTCTGCCTGCAACAACGCCGAAGGGATAGCCGCTGGCGATGGCTTTTGCGAAGGTGGAGATATCGGGAGTTACGCCGAAATATTCCTGAGCGCCGCCGAGAGCTACACGGAAGCCGGTGATGACTTCATCGAAGATAAGCAGGACGTTATATTTTTTGGTGAGCTCACGGACGCCTTCGAGATAACCTTTTGCGGGCATGATGGGGCCGGAATCCAGCATGATGGGCTCCATGATGACTGCGGCGATCTCATCTGCGTGCTCTTTGAAGAGGTTTTCCATATATTCAAGGTCGTTCCAGGGGATGACGTAGAGGTCATCTGCAGAGGAGAGGCGCTGACCTTTGGTGTGGATTATCTTGTTGGGGTTGGCTCTGTCGCCCATCTCTTCAACGCAGTCGGCATCGATGCTGATCTTCTCTTCGTCTGCCCAGCCGTGATACTGGCCTTCGAACTTGACGATCTTATATTTGCCTGTGTATGCTCTCGCAAGGCGAAGTGCATACATATCAACCTCTGTGCCGGAGTTCTGGAAGCTGATCATCTCTGCGGAGGGGATTATCTCGGTGAGCTTTTTGCTGAGGGTGAGGGTCTCCTTTGTGGGGCAGGAATAGTGTGTGCCCTTGGAGATCTGCTCGATAACTGCCTTGTTGACAGCCTCGGGGCAATAACCCAAAAGCATGGGACCGAAGCCGAGAAGATAGTCTATGTATTCATTGCCGTCCACGTCATAGAGCTTGGAGCCTTTGCCGTGTGTCATTGTGATGGGATATTTTGCATAATGGGGGACCTGGAAGGAGCTGGCGACACCATCCACCAAATATTTTTTGGTCTCCTCGTGGAGCTGTCTGGATTTTTCGGTGCAATACTTTTCCATATATTTCTTCCCTTTCGCTTTTATTTCTTGAAAGTTTGGTTCAAAACCTATAATACATTTATTATATGTTTTTTTGCGCAGATTTACAATATGCAAAATGCCCTTGTTTTTGTGCCGTGTTTGAATAAAACGGCATTATTGCACTCGGTTGAAGGGCGTGTTGAGCTTCAGCGCCGTTTCGCGTATCTCCAGCAGGTTCTCGTTGCTGACGCGCAGGGATATTGCCTCATCGGGGGCGATCATTGTCATTCCGTTTTCGGCGGCGTAGCGCACCTCGTTTATTACGTTTTGCTTTTTGCCGTTCTGCAGAGTTCGCTTTGCACTTATCCCGCCGATGAGCTTCACATCTCCCACCAGCTTTTTAAGCTGAGGCAGGTCGTTCTGCGAGGACACGTTGAGGGCGTGTATCCCCGTCTGTGCAAACATATCCACTCTGTCCATCACATCGCCGCTGATGTGGAACACGATATA
>JAFSHJ010000172.1 GCA_017440425.1 Oscillospiraceae bacterium
AATCGGAAGAACGCTGGGTCTGCAGAGCGGAACGGATATGCTGATCGGGATAATTATTGGCATTGCGGGAATTGTGCTTGTCTGTGCCGCCTATCCCGTCTACGGCCGCATCGTGAAAAAAGAGCGGGCAAAAATCGCCCCAGAGATCATCCGTCTCACCGACGAACTGATGAAATAAATGCAAGGTAAAGCTTTGCAAATGAATAATGAAAAGTGAAGAGAGCAAAGTGAAGAGAACAGGTGTGCCTTCGGCAAGAATTTTTAAATGGTCGGAGCAGCGGACACCTTAATTATTCATTTTTTATCATTTGTTTTATTATGCAAAAAGAAAGCAGAGTGATTTTCACTCTGCTTTTTTGCTGTTAAAAACCTATTTGTGCGTAAGCTGTTTCCATTCTCTCGGGGTCATTCCCTTGCAGAGCCTGAAGGTTTTGGAGAAATAACTCAAATCGTTAAATCCGTTGCGGAATGCGGCCTCGGTAATGCTTTTGTTGTTTTGGGCAATGTCATAGCAGGCGTGTTCAATGCGCAGCTCGTTTGTGTATTGTGTAATTGTCTGGCCCGTAAAATTTTTAAATATCTTGCAGATATAGTTGGGATTGAGGTTGGTAACAGCAGAAAGTTTTTTTAGGTTTATCTGCTCTTTGTAGTTTTGGTTTATCCAATCCAAAACGGAGCTGATCTGTGCAATTTGTCTGCTCGGTTGTGTGCAGCCGGAAGCGGAGATATAGCCGGAGGAATAGAGCTGTGAGAGCAAAGTGAAAAGCAGCCCGTATACCGAAAGCTCGTAGTATGGAGGGGTGCTGCTCATAGAAGTAAAAAGTCTGTCTACGGTGTGGAGTGTCTCCTGCTCCTCGTGAGAAAGAATGTTTTTAATGTTAACGCTGCAATTTATGATCTGCGAAATATACCGCTCAATAACGTCATCCTGCTGCGACAAAAGCATTTTAAGGTCAACCACAATACATTCGTAAACACATTCGTCAGGCTGACCTCTGTGCAGACAGCCGCAGCCGACAAACAAAACGTCGTTTTGTTTAAGGATGTGCTCCGTATTGTTCAGGTAAACGGTAAAGTTTCCCGACAAAACGCGGATAATTTCAAACTCACGGTGCCAATGTGCGGTCATAACGTAGCGGGGATGCGTGCGGTCAACATAATAATATTGAATGGGAAAAGCGGAAGTGCCGTGCTTTCTTTTTTCCATATAGCCGATATGATTCATAAAAATACTCCAAAAGTGAAGATTGTCATAGTTATCGGTGAAAATCGTAATAGTATTATAGCATAAAAGTTTGATATAATACAAGTATATTATAATTAATCAGAGGTGACGTTTATGGCAAAAAGAAGATATGTAAATGAATATCCCGTAATCGGGATCCGCCCCATCGTTGACGGCAGAAGAGGCGCAATGAAACTGAGAGAAAGCCTTGAGCCGCAGGTTTGGGCAATGGCAAACGCCGCAAAAAAACTGTTTGAAGAAAACATTTTCTATTCAAACGGTGAGCCCGTAAAGGTCGTCATAGCTGATACAACCATCGGCAGAGTTGCGGAGACAGCCGCCTGTGCAGATAAATTCAAAAAAGAGGGCGTGGACATCACCCTGTCCGTTACCCCCTGCTGGTGCTACGGCTCCGAAACAATGGATATGGATCCCAACACCATAAAGGGTGTGTGGGGATTTAACGGCACCGAAAGACCGGGCGCTGTTTATCTGGCGGCCGTGCTCGCAGCGCACACCCAAAAGGGACTTCCCGCATTCGGCATTTACGGTCACGAGGTGCAGGATGTGGATATGGTAGAGGATATTCCCGAAGATGTTAAAGAAAAGCTTCTGCGCTTCGGCAGATGTGCGGTAGCTGTTGCCACAATGCGTGGCAAATCCTATCTTCAGATCGGTTCCCAGTGCATGGGTATCGCAGGCTCCATCATCGATCAGGATATGATGGAAAGCTACTTCGGTATGCGCGTGGAATCCGTTGACGAAGTTGAAATTCTCCGTCGTATGGAAGAAGGCATCTACAACGAAGA
>JAFSHJ010000173.1 GCA_017440425.1 Oscillospiraceae bacterium
ATATGCCTTTGGTGTCCAGCCCCTCCTTCTCAACCAGGGGCACCAGACCTTCGGGCAGCTTGGAATAAGCTCTCATTAAGCCGAACCATCCTTTCTTTCGTTATATTAAACCGTTGTTTTCTGATTTTTACGTTATTTGATAAATTCCTCCAAAAAAGTTACGCGTTTGTTTGCTTCTAATTTATGTGAACAGCAGAATCTTCGGCAAACTCCTACAACCATAAAACCGTTAACACCTTTCTTTATTTGGTCTTCCGACGTTTACTTTTCTCCCGCTGCTGTTTTGGCTATACAAAAAATCGGTGACCGCCCAAAAGACGTTCACCGAAGCATTTACACACTGTAACAAGGAAATGACAAACGCATTCCTTTAAATGCACAAATTATCCGTGAAGTCAATACGACGGCAGGTTATATATTTACCATTTTTTTCCAATGTGGTATATTTCACACCGACAACTGCAAACAAATTCATCCTATTAACCTCACTTTCTTCAGAATCAAATTATAAGATAACTATATCACACACTCTTATCCGTGTCAATATTTAACTGTACTTTTACCGTCTGTTCCCAGATTCTTTGCGTCAGCACGGGACAAAGTGAAATTGACGCGGCTGTTTTCGGCAAATTATTTAACATTCAGTCACACCGTTTACACCAAAAAAACAACAGCCTCACTCTAAGGAATGAGGCTGCACGTTATAAATTTTATAAAACATTGCCCTTTTGCGGCTCTTCTTCAAAGATAACCGTGTCAAATCTCTTTGCCGCAGCAGTGCGCTCTTCCCCGCCGCGTGCTGTCCATGCAACACAGAAAGGAGAATACAACGCTCTGCAGAGCTTAAAACCGAAGGAATCTCTTCTGTAGTTATAGGCAATGAAATCGGGGCGGCTGAGAACATTCACCAGCAGATGGCGCATTGCAAATGCCTGTACACCCGCAAGTCCCTCCTCTTTGCTCGAAAAGCTGCTGGAGAGCTGTCCGCGGATGATATTAGGGCGGTTTTCTCTGAACCACTTCACCGCAAAGGGGCTGAAGGATTCGATGCAGATATCGCCTTTGTAGCTCTCTATCATATCTGCCGCAAGTGCACAGCACTCGGTATCGCTTACTGTTTTGCCGGGCTTGACCTCGCAGATGATAGGTACACCGCCGAGAATATCCAGCACCTGCGAAAACAGCGGGATGCTCTCTCCGTTTGGCAGCGGATAGCCTTTCAGCTCCTCATATGTGAGCTCTGCCACCTTGATATCCGCACCGCAGACACGTTTCAGGTTGGCATCGTGGAAAACCACCACCTGCTTATCGGCGGTGAGCTGTATATCCAGCTCCACACCGATTCCCTTTTCGGCTGCTGCTTTAAATGCTGCGGGAGAATTCTCGCTGCGCTTGTTTTCCAAAGCGTTGCTCCACAGACCTCTGTGGGCATATTCTTTTCCCTCAAAACGGGAAACATCCCGTTTTGCATTGGGTTTGACCAGCACCGCAAATGTAATGAACACAAGCAGCGCAATAGCGGCGAGAACCGCCGCTATATACAATAACCACATCATTTTCAGATCCTCCGCCGTCAATCAGCGTCTACATCCAGCATTTCCAGCTTGCTCTTGGGTGCGCCGGGTTTGCTGTCGCCGTGTTTAACGAAGGACATTGTTACAAATGCAAGCACGCTGAAGGTTACAGCGTAGGGGAACAGAGTGCGGTAGCTGACGTGCTCCAGCAGCGCTCCCGAGAGGATGGGAGTGATGATCTGTGCTGCCATGGAGAAGGTATAGTAGTAACCTGTATATTTGCCCACGTCGTTGCCCTTTGCCAACTCAACCACCATGGGATAGGAGTTGACGGTGAGGGATGCCCAGCCTATGCCTGCAATGGCAAGCAGCACGGGAATAAGGGGGCTGTAGGATGTGAAGAAAAATGCTCCGCCAAAAGCCACAGAGAGCAATATAACACCGCCGAGGATGGTCTTTTTGCGTCCGATCTTGGATGCAACGATACCTGCGGGGATATAGGTTATAACTGCGGAAACGGTTGCGATCATCATTGTGAGTGCAAAGCTGCCGCCTTTGAGTCCGAAAACTTCCTGAGCATATTTGGAGAATGCTGTATTGACAGCGTTATATGCCATAAACCAAAGGAAGACGGACATGAGGATGAAGATAAGGCTGCGCATAACATCCTTGGGCAGTTTACGGCCTTTCTGCTCTTTTGCCGGCTGCGGATCGGGTTCGCCGTAACCGCCGCAGAGCTCCATCTCGCGCACCAGCTTATTCTCTTTGATGGTGAGCGCAACAATGGCAACGGACACCGCCATTATGCCTGCAATTATTGCAAACAGCGGCAGATAGTTGGGTTTGCCCTCTTTGGGAACAAGCACGGCAACAAGAGCCAGAGTGATAACACCGCCGAGAGCGCCCATCAGGTTGATGATGGCGTTTGCTTTGGAGCGCAGATTCTTGGGTGTTACGTCAGGCATCAGCGCAACTGCGGGAGAGCGGTAGGTGCTCATGGAGATAAGGGTGAAGAACAGCGCTGCGATGAATCCCCAAAGGACGATACCGTTATCGGCTATGGGCATAAATATCATAGCAATGATCGCGAGAACGGTTCCCACGATTATAAAAGGGATACGTTTGCCGAGGGGCGTTTTCACTTTATCGGAAAGTGCACCGAAAACCGGCAGGAGAACAACTGCAAACACGTTATCCAGCGCCATGATCGCACCGGAGATGGTGTCGCCGATGCTGAAGGTGTTTTTCAGAATAAGCGGCACAATGTTATCGTAGAGCTGCCAAAATGCGCTTATGGACATAAATGCAAAGCCTATGAGTATCGTTCTCTTATAATTGAGTTTTGTGGTATCCATATTCTTTCATCCTTATTTTAACAATTAAACGTTAAGCAAAAACTGATCAATATATTTTTTGGACTGAAGCAGAGAATATTTTCTGTCTTCAATGCTGTTTTCAAAGGCTTTGTCCTCTATCTCAAGAGCAACACAGCCGTTATATCCGCTATCGTAAAGTGCAGAGATGTATGCACCCCAGTTTATATCGCCGAGACCCGGGAGCTTCGGAGCCATATACTCCAGCGGAGTTGCGAGGATTCCCACGTCATCCAGTCTGTCTTTATAGAGTTTGATATCCTTGAGGTGAACGTGGAA
>JAFSHJ010000174.1 GCA_017440425.1 Oscillospiraceae bacterium
AACTTCAATCTTCCTCCTGTATAATGAGTATATCTTCGTACAGGAGGTTTTTTATGGCGTTCCAAACCGTATTCAAACGATACGAATTGAAATATATGCTGACATCCGAGCAAAAACAGCGTATCCTTGAAGCGATTATTCCACATATGAAGCCTGATCCATACGGCAAAACCACCATTCGCAACCTTTATTTTGATACAGACTCCTATCTTTTGATTCGGCGCACGATTGAAAAACCTGTCTATCGGGAAAAACTGCGTATTCGCAGTTATTGTAAGGCATATGCCGATAGCACGGTTTTTGTAGAACTAAAAAAGAAATATAAGCATGTGGTATATAAGCGAAGAATCTCCTTGCCGGAATCCGAAGCGATGAAATGGCTGTCAGCTCAAAAGTACACCGATAATCACACACAAATCGCAAACGAAATTGATTATTTTATGAAACTGTACGGCACACTGCATCCTACGGTATTTCTTTCTTACGAGCGGGAAGCCTATTATGCAAATGACAACAGCGGCTTTCGTGTAACCTTTGACGATAATATCCTGTGCAGACAGGAAGATCTGTCTTTGCAATCAGATGCATACGGCACGCCAATATTGCCTCGAGGCAAAGTGCTGATGGAGCTCAAATGTTCAGGAGGTATTCCGCTTTGGATGGCAAGTGTTTTATCAAAAGAAAAGATATACAAAACGGCGTTTTCCAAATACGGAACGGCTTACAGAACGATTATCTTTCCACAAACTCATACAATGAACCCATATAATATGCTGGAGGTAGCTGCAAATGCTTGAAAATTTATTTAAAGGATTATTCGATACAGATTTAGTGACAGTCATCAGCGTGACCGACTTTTTACTATGCCTGACTTTTTCCCTGGTGTTAGGCCTTATTATGGCTTTTACCTATATATACCGCACACGCTATACCAAAAGCTTTGTAATTACACTTGCTTTGCTGCCTGCAGTAGTTTGTGTTGTCATTATGCTTGTTAACGGAAACGTCGGAACAGGCGTTGCAGTGGCAGGTGCTTTCAGTCTTGTCCGTTTCCGCTCCGTTCCCGGTACGGCAAAAGAAATTTGCATCCTGTTTTCAGCAATGGGTACAGGTCTTATAGCAGGTATGGGTTATCTTGGTTTTGCTGTGCTTTTCACAGTTGTGATGTGCGGTGTGTTCCTGCTTTATAACCGTTTGGATTTTGGCACCCAAAAGAATGCCGCCACCTTTAAAATCTTTACCATCACCATCCCCGAAGATTTGGATTATACGGGCATCTTCGATGATATTTTTGCTGAGTTTACACTCTCCCATGACCTTGTGCGTGTTAAGAGCACCAACATGGGCAGTATGTTTTAGCTTACTTACAATATCATTCTTCGTGACGTCACCCGCGAAAAAGAGATGATCGATCAAATTCGCTGCCGCAACGGGAATCTCGAAATCGTCGTATCTAAACAAGAAACTGCCGGTACAGAATTATAACAGGTGATATATATGAAAAAGTTTTTATCAATTCTATTCGTTTTCTTGTTTATTCTCAGTTCATTCTCCGGCTGCAGCCTTAAAGATAAAATCGACAGAGAAAACGCAGGCGATAATGCTGCAGTCAACAGTGAAAAAGACAGCAGCCATTCAACTACTAATGCCGAATCCACAGAGTTTGATTTTTTCGGAACCGATGCGGATATGTTTACCGAAAGAGACAGTAAAATCGATTATGACGAAGGTAACGCAGTTACTATCAAATTAAATGGAACAACAGCTGTCGCAAGTTCTGACATCGTTAACATTTCCGGCTCTGAAATTACTATTACTGAAGAAGCAACCTATGTTGTTTCGGGTGAACTGACTGACGGTATGCTGATTGTCAATGCCCCCGATACCGCAAAACTTCAGATTGTTTTGAACGCTGTAAATATTACAAGCAAAACTTCGGCGGCTCTCTACATTTATAATGCCGATAAGGTGTTTTTAACCCTTGCAGAGGGAACCGTCAACACCCTTGCCAACGGTGGCAGCTTTACCGCCATTGATGACAACAATATCGATGCGGCTTTGTTTTCAAAACAGGATTTAACTCTCAACGGAACCGGTTCCCTGACAGTTATTTCTCCTGCAGGACACGGCATTGTCAGCAAGGATGATTTGGTAATTACAGGCGGAACTTACACTGTTAATTCCGCATCACACGGTCTGGATGCCAACGATAGCGTGAGAATCATCAATACCACACTTAACATTGATGCCGGCAAAGACGCCATACACGCTGAAAACACCGATGATCCCTCACTTGGCTTTATCTATATTGCAGGCGGAACAATCCATGCCGAAGCCGAAAGCGACGGTATCTCGGCAGGGGCTTATTTGCAAATATCCGATGGCACAATCGATCTGCTTGTTGGCGGCGGCAGCGAAAACGGCATCAAAGCCTCCTCCGGCAACTACGGCGAATTTATGGGCGGCGTTCATGCAGAAATGCGTCCCGGTAAAAATCAGAACCTCACAACAACCACCGAAGATACCGTCAGCATGAAAGGCCTGAAAGCCACCGACACGTTGCTGATTTCAGGCGGCAGCATTACTGTAAATTCTGCCGACGATTCTCTGCACGCAGATGCTTCGGTTGTCATAAACGGCGGAACCTTTGACATTGCATCAGGGGATGATGCCATCCATGCCGAAGAAACCCTGAAAATTACCTCCGGCAAAATTGATGTCTCGGAATGCTACGAGGGACTTGAAGCCTTGCACATCGATGTTCAGGACGGAGAAATCAATCTCACATCCGATGATGACGGACTCAATGCTGCAGGAGGAACAGACCAAAGCGGTATTACCGGCGGCCGCGACGGCAAATTCGGAGGCGGTGCTCCCGGTATACCCGGTGGTCACGGCGGAATGTCCGCCAATTCAAACGGCAGCATTACCATTTCCGGCGGAACACTTTCCATTAACGCTTCCGGTGACGGCATTGATGCCAACGGAACTCTGGAAATTTCCGGCGGCTGCATAACGGTTACCGGTCCGACGCAAGGCGATACCGCTATCCTTGACTATGACAAAACCGCTGTTATAACCGGCGGAACCTTCATCGGAACCGGCTCTGCAATGATGGCGCAAACTTTCAGCAACTCCCAACAGGGTGTTATTGCCCTGAGCGTTGGCAATCAGACGGCTAAAACACAAATTTCACTGCAGGATTCAAAGGGAAACACTATCATCACCCACAGCCCTGCACTCGACTTTGCGGTGGTTATTCTTTCAACACCCGAACTGGTAAAGGGAGAAAAATACACGGTTACAGTCGGCACGCATTCCGGAGAATTTGCCGCAATCTGACATAGACCCCGTTTGATCAAAACAGAAAGCACTAAAACAAAAGCAGCACAACATTCTCTATACTCACTGCATGGCTTTCACCATAAAACAACGGAGAGGAAAACTCCTCTCCGTTGTTCCTGTTTTTTATCGGCAATACCGTCCTGCCTGCTGCGCAGATGCTTTCTGCAAACTCCTCTTTCTGCAGAGAGATATCATCCAAAAGCCAACATACATTTCCCTTGTCATTGATCCCTTTTTCTCACAGTCATATTCATATGGAAATACCTGATGTCTTTCTTCTGTGAACATAAGTTTTCCGCTTTCACTAATACTGCAATAACTGTGGAAATATTGTTCTATTGAGAGTTACTTACCTTAGCAGCATAATAGCTGTTTAGTTTACAACATATATTACAGAGCGAAAGAGCGGGAATACAACCCGCTCTTTTTGTTATTTTTGATGCGTATACTAGATCAATACAAGAAGTCAAGCTGTTTTAACAACTTTCAAAGATCTTTGATACAACACCACAAGTTTCAATTTTTCCATCTTTTTTCTCCTAAAATAAATTAGACACATCATGAGGGAAAACCCTAAAATGATGTGTCTAACCCTTTTTGTTTAAAAGATGTTTTTAAGATGATTCTTTCTTGATTACAACTTAATAAAAAGATATGATAAGTTCTTAAAAAGTCAGCAAAATCAAGGATAAATCACATCTTATTTTGCAGCTTCAGCAACAGCAACAGCGCAAGCAACGGTCATACCAACCATGGGGTTGTTACCGGCACCCATAAGTCCCATCATCTCAACGTGAGCGGGAACGGAGGAGGAGCCTGCGAACTGAGCGTCAGAGTGCATACGTCCCATGGAGTCGGTGAGACCATAGGAAGCAGGACCTGCAGCTACGTTATCGGGATGGAGAGTACGTCCGGTGCCGCCGCCGGAAGCAACGGAGAAGTACTTAACATCGTTCTCAGTAGCCCACTTCTTGTAGGTGCCGGCTACGAGGTGCTGGAAGCGGGTGGGGTTGGTGGAGTTACCAGTGATGGAAACTTCAACATTCTCATGCTTCATGATAGCAACACCTTCGAGAACGTCGTTGGCGCCGTAGCACTTAACCTTGGAGCGGTCGCCATCGGAGAATTTCTTCTCTCTTACGATGGTGAGCTCGCCGGTGGAGAAATCGTAATCAGTCTCAACATAGGTAAAGCCGTTGATACGGGAGATGATGTATGCAGCATCTTTACCAAGACCGTTGAGGATGACGCGGAGGGGCTCTTTACGTGCCTTGTTGGCGGTGCGTGCAATACCGATAGCGCCTTCAGCAGCAGCAAAGGACTCGTGACCTGCCAGGAAGCAGAAGCACTTGGTCTCTTCGCGGAGAAGCATTGCGCCCAGGTTGCCGTGACCAAGACCAACAGCGCGCTGCTCAGCAACAGAACCGGGTACGCAGAAAGCCTGCAGACCGATACCGATTGCCTCAGCAGCCTCAGAGGCGTTGGTGATGCCCTTCTTAAGAGCGATCGCTGTTCCGAGAGTGTAAGCCCAAACCGCATTTTCAAATGCGATCGGCTGAACGCCTTTAACAATGGCGTCAACATCGATACCCTTGGAGAGGCAGAGCTCACGGGCATCTTCTATGGTAGCAAAACCATATTCTTTAAGACACGCATCAACTTTAACGGCGCGTCTTTCTTTTCCTTCATAGTTAGCCATAATTTCTATCCTTTCACAAAATTTAAGGATTAAACTTGTTTTACCAAACAGGTGAGTTCAGCGTGGAATTACTCCTCGCGGGGATCAACATATTTGGCGGCGTTGTCGTAACGGCCGTAAGTTCCTGTGTTCTTCTTAAGAGCGGTGTCTGCATCAGCGCCGTGACGGATATCTTCCATCATCTTGCCAAGCTTTACAAACTGGTAGCCGATAACTTCGTTGTTCTCATCAAGAGCGATGGAGGTAACGTAGCCTTCAGCCATCTCGAGGTAACGAACGCCCTTGGCTGCGGTGCTGAACATTGTGCCGACCTGGGAGCGGAGGCCCTTACCGAGGTCTTCAAGGCCTGCGCCGATGGGAAGACCGTCTTCGGAGAATGCGGTCTGGCTGCGGCCGTAAACGATCTGGAGTAACAGCTCGCGCATAGCTACGTTGATAGCGTCGCAAACGAGGTCTGTGTTAAGAGCGTCGAGGATGGTGTTGCCGGGGAGGATCTCAGCTGCCATAGCGGCGGAGTGAGTCATGCCGGAGCATCCGAGTGTCTCAACAAGAGCTTCTTCGATGATACCGTTTTTTACATTGAGTGTGAGTTTGCAAGTGCCCTGCTGCGGAGCGCACCAACCTATACCGTGGGTAAGACCGGAGATATCGCTGATCTCTTTAGCTTTAACCCATCTTCCCTCCTCGGGGATAGGTGCCGGACCGTGGTTCGGACCTTTGGCTATCGGGCACATTCTCTCAACTTCATGAGAATAATTCATATGGGTACTCCTTTCAAACATTCTGATATATATTTTAATACAAAACTCAAAATTTATCAAGACTCTTTGACCATTTGTTGGCGTGTTTTTAAAATTTATATTATTGTCGATAAATGTTAACTTTTGAAAATGCATATCGTTTGACTTTTACAGGCAGGTATTGTACAATAATATATTATGGGCTAGTTATTTGCTTACATCGGCGCAGTGCGCCGTTCTCAGATATTTGGAGGTATACACATGAGTTTGTTCACAAAAATTTTCGGCACATATTCATCCCGTGAGATGAAGAACATCAAACCTATAATGCAGAAGGTGCTGGACCTTGAACCCACCTATCAGAAAATGAGTGATGCCGAGCTCGCACAGATGACACCCAACTTCAAAGAGCGCCTTGCAAAGGGCGCCACACTTGATGATATTCTGCCGGATGCATTTGCAGTCTGCCGCGAGGCTGCATGGCGCATTCTGGGACAAAAACCCTATCCCGTTCAGATAATCGGCGGCATTGTTCTGCATCAGGGACGCATTTCCGAGATGAAGACCGGTGAAGGAAAAACCCTTGTTGCCACAATGCCCGCCTATCTCAACGCACTCTCCGGCAAGGGCGTGCACGTTGTCACCGTCAACGATTATCTTGCCAAGCGTGACTCGGAGTGGATGGGCAAGGTCTACCGTTTCCTTGGTCTTTCGGTAGGTCTCATTGTTCACGGTGTCACCAACGATCAGCGAAGAGAGGCATATAACTGCGATATCACCTACGGCACCAACAACGAGTTCGGATTTGACTATCTCCGTGACAATATGGTCATCTATAAAAAGAATATGGTGCAGCGCGGCTTTAACTTTGCCATTGTGGACGAGGTGGACTCCATCCTCATCGACGAGGCAAGGACCCCCCTCATCATCTCCGGTCAGGGCGACAAATCCACCGAGCTCTATACCCTTGCCGATAAGCTTGCCAAGACACTTAAAATGGTGAAGGTGAAGGAGCGCAACGACAAAGAGGATATCGAGGATATCGACGGCGACTACATCGTGGATGAAAAGGCACGCACCGCAACCCTCACCCCCTCCGGCGTGAAAAAGGCAGAACAGTTCTTCAATATCGAAAACCTCAACGATTCCGAGAATATGA
>JAFSHJ010000175.1 GCA_017440425.1 Oscillospiraceae bacterium
ACTTCCCGATTCCGTGTGCAGCACCTGCGTTGCGGTGGATGAGGGCAAAATAGTTGAAATAGCAGACCGCATCGACGCACCCGATGCCGAGAGAATAGATTGCGAGGGCAGATATCTTGCCCCCGGCTTTGTGGATATCCATGTCCACGGCGGCGGAGGCAGGGAGATAATGGAATGCACTCCCGATGCCATAAAGGCAATGTGCGAGGCACATCTCAGGCACGGCACCACCTCCATGCTGCCCACCCTCTCTGCAGCACCTATGGATACCACCCTCCACGCAGTGGATGCCGCAAAGGCAGCCGCAGAGCAGAAGGTGGCGCCGAACTTCAGGGGAGTCTATCTGGAAGGCCCGTTTTTGTCTCCCGAGCAGGCAGGCGCACAGCTGCCCGAGAACCTGCTCATCCCCGAGGATGAGGATATCGAGACTCTGCTGGACCGCTGGGACGGAATCCGAATGATAGGCATCGCACCCGAGCTCCGTGGTGCAATGAAGCTGGGCGACGAATGTGCCAAACGGGGCATCACCGCATCGGTAGCCCACTCCAACGCAACCATGGCAGTGGTAGAAGAGGCGGTAAAACACGGATTTTCGGATATCACACATATATATTCCGGCTGCTCCATGCTCACAAGAAAGGACGGCTTCCGCATTCCCGGCGTGGTGGAGGCAGGTCTCATTTTGGATGAACCCACCGTGCAGGTCATCTGCGACTTGCGCCACCTGCCTGCAGAGCTGCTGCGCCTCATATATAAATGCTGCGGCGCCGACAGAATAAGCCTCGTCACCGATGCGCTGCTCTTTGCGGGAACGGATATGGAAGAGGGCGGCATATATACCCAGACCAACGGACAGAGATGCCTCTATGAAGATAACATTATGAAGATGCCGGACAGAAGCGGCTTCTGCGGCTCTGTTGCCACAACGGACGTGCTGGTCCGCAATATGCGCTCCATCGGTGTGCCCTGGAATGAGGTCATCAAAATGGCAGCCACAACTCCCGCAAGAGTTGTAAATCTCAAAGACAAAGGCAGCATCGAGATCGGCAAGGATGCAGACCTGGTGCTGTTTGATGAAGATGTCAGCGTCAGCGATATATGGATCGAGGGCGAAAAGATGGTTCTGTGATCTGCGGAGGCAATCGGCATGAAGTTTGATAACGTCTATTTTGTAAACGGCACAGCATATGCGGGCAAATCCACTATGGTGAAGCTGCTTGCGGAAAAATACGGCGGCATCGCCTGCGAGGAGAACTATCACGACGCACTGTTGCCCGGAATCGACGACGGAGAATTCCCGAACCTTGCATACACCAAAAACCTGCAGGATTGGCACGATTTTGTCAGAAGAACTCCCGATGAATACGAAAAATGGATAGACGGGGTCACGCTGGAGTGCGAAAGGCTGGAACTTCGCATTCTGGAAACGCTGAAAAACGACGGCAGACCTGTTTTCGTTGATACCAACATCTCTGTAAAAACGCTGTGGGAGATATCGGATAAAGATCACGTGCTAATTATGTTGGCAGATCCCGATATATCTGTGAATCTGTTCTTTAACCGTCCCGATAAGGAGAAACAGTTTCTCTATCGGCTTATGTTGGAGGAACCCGATCCCGAGGCGGCGCTGGCAAATTTCAGGCAGTGTCTTGCAAGAATAAACTCTCCGGAAAGATATAATGCATTTTTGCATAGCGGCTTCAACGTGATACTGAGAGACGAAAGCATAGGGGTGGAGGGGACTCTTGCTCTGGCGGAAAAATTGCTCAAATTAAAATAATGCGAAAAATAAAACGGTCGTGCATCGGTTGATGCATGACCGTTGTTTTTTGTGTGGGATCAGAGAACCTCCAGGTTGTAGGGCGTCATCTGATATACGAAATAGTTCAGCCAGTTGGAGAACGGCAGGTTAGCGTGGGAACGCCATCTGTGGGGAGGAGCATTGTTGGGGTCGTCGTTGGGGAAGTAGTTGTAGGGAACCTGAATGGGAAGACCCTTGTTCAGGTCGCGGAAATACTCTCCGGAAAGGGTGCCTGCATCGTATTCCACATGACCGGTGAGGAAGAACTCACGGCCGTTGCGGTTGGCAATGATGGCGGGACCTGCAATGTCGGATTCAGCCAGCAGCTCAAGCTCGGGATGTGCCAGCACGTCGGCGGTCTCAATTCCCGTGTGGCGGGAGTGGGGGCAGGGGTAGATATCATCGTAGCCGCGGATGAGGGGATGCTTGGGGGAGAGCACCTTGTGGTTAAATACGCCGAACATCTTTTGATCCAGCGGATGCTTTTTGATGCCGAAATGGTGGTAGAGACCTGCCTGGGCGCCCCAGCATATATATAATGTAGAATAGACGTTGGTGCGGGACCAATCCATAATGGCACAGAGCTCGTCCCAGTAATCCACCTCTTCAAATTCATAGTTCTCTACGGGTGCTCCGGTGATTATAAGACCGTCGAACTTCTGGCTGCGGACATCCTCAAAGGTGCTGTAATATTTGAGGAGATGATCCTGCGAGGTGTTTTTGGAGACGTGGCTTGCGGTCTGCAGCAGCTCCACGTCCACCTGAAGGGGAGTATTTCCCAGCAGACGAAGCAGCTGTGTCTCTGTTTCGATCTTTTTGGGCATAAGATTAAGTATGGCTATCTTCAAAGGACGGATGTCCTGGTGCATGGCACGATGCTGTGTCATGACGAATATATTTTCAGATTCGAGTATCTTCACCGCAGGCAGCGATGAATCCTGAATGTTTATGGGCAATGAACACACCTCCGTTTTTGTGTTTCACCGGATAACAACTATTTTACATTGTTTTTCAAAGAATTGCAATAGTCTGAGCAGCGAAAAAATAAATTTGCCTAAAATTTATACTATTATATATAATGTCACCTCCGTAAATGCCCTCCCAAAGGCGGTTTTCCTTACCTATTATATATATGTATATAAATGCCTGTGTTGATAACTCGGTTGAAACTGTTGGTAAAGTTTGTGGAAACAGAGTTTAAATGTGTGAAGTTGCAAAATAATGAAAAAAGATTCAAAAAAGGTGTTGACAAGCGGGATAATATGTGATAATATAGTCAAGCACTCAAAAAACGGGAGCAAGCAGCTTAAAAAACTTTGGGAAAAGAAGAAAAAACTGCTTGACAAACGAAGCTGAGTGTGATATAATAATC
>JAFSHJ010000014.1 GCA_017440425.1 Oscillospiraceae bacterium
ATTGTATTCCATTTCGGGAAAATATTTTGCGAGAAATTCTCTTGCTTCGGCAACTGTTTCGTCAATGGCATCGGCGGTGAATGCACCCGATGATGGAATGTGAAGAGCTACAACAGGGTCGCCGTTGGATATTACCTTTGTCCAGTCATTGCGGTCAAGACGAATGACCTCGGCAGAGACGCTGCCGTCAGGCAAAACCGGATGCCCCTTAAAATATTCGGGAGTTTCGGTGATGTCGGCATCCCACGCACCGTCCTCATCTTCAAAACCTTGGGAACCAAGCACAAACCCGCTTTTGTGCAGCCTTGCACCGTGGGCAAGCTGGGTCTCCTCACCGTTTTTGTTGCGGAAAACGCAGCATAACCCCTCAAATTTCTGGTAGAGTTCAATCTCCATACGCTTCAAAGGAAAAAGAATGCCGTCAATGGTGCGCTGATACCACGCAAAAAGATGGAAGCCAAGCCGTCCGTCATAGCGTTTGGTGAATTCCCGTACAGAGATATCCATAGTTGCAAGAGTCTGTGCCACAACGTTTTCGGGGAGAGCTTTATCCAGCATATTTTGTGCGGCATCGGGGATGGCTGCGGCAATGGCAAGTCCGTTGAGCATCTCATAGCCAAGAGCAGGGTCGCCGTTTTGAGGAGTAAGCAGCGGAGGCTCAAATGGGTCTGCGGTGAAGCGTTTACGGTCTTTTGTGGCCATCCCAAGCAGAGTGAGATACCTTGCCAGCACCTCATTTTGGGCTATCTGCTCTGCGGCGGCACAAAAAACATCCAGATAGGCGGGATAACAGCCGTATTTCTCGTGCAGATCACGGAAATAAGAAGGGTCGGCAAGATAACAGCCATTTTGGTCATATTCAGCCATGGCATTTTCAAAATAAAACTGCAGCTGATTGGGAAGCGTTTCGCAGCCGAGAGCTTTTGTGAGAGATTCGAATGTATATGTCATATCAAAACCTCTGTGGAGTTACCAGCCCTGCTGATATTCATCCAGCCATTTCAGTAAATTTTCGTCCTCTTTAAGTACTTTGTATGCATTGGCAACGCGCTCGGCCTCAATGCGCACGGCAGCCTTGCCGATGCGTTCGTTGCAGCCGACGGGATCATCGCCCGCAAACCAGTTTGGATATTCCACATCCCAGCCACCATTGGCAATATATATGCCGGCGTCGCTGAGATATTTGGTTTTTCCAAAGTTTTTGCCTGTTTCAATGCCAAGACGGTCAAGGTGAACTGTCTCGGGGCAGATACCCAGAATAAATGCGGCCTCGTCAAAGCTGGCATGGTCTGTATGCATATTTTCGGTGTGATATTTGAGAATAAGTTCAACGTCTTCATCGTTTAGCTCAGGAATTGAATCTTTGCCGAATTTTTCAATTTTTTCCGCCATGCCGTGGGGAGCAGGCAGGTCTACGTCTATTACACAAACCACGTAATCCCGCTTTTTGGAATACATTGTGCGCAGAAAATGTGCAAGCAAAGCTTTGTTTCCGCCGTGAGCATTGTATATTGCAATCTTTTTAAATCCGTTTCGGCTTATAGCTTCACAAAGTTCCTCCAAAAGGAGCAGCTCAAGCTCTGCCGAGACGGAGACGGTGCCGAGAGGAGCTGAGGGGGATTTGCTTTGAATATCACCGAAAATAAAATCTGGGAAAACGCACACGTTTTCAATTTGAGAAGCCATATATGCAAGATGACTTGCCTGAATAATATCTGTGCCGAGAGGAAGATGCAGCCCGTGCTTCTCCACGCAGCCCATTGGAATGACGCAGACGCCTTTCGCGGCATCACGAAGTTCGGCAAGTTTTTCGCTTGTTTGATACAACCAACGAGTCTCCATATAAATTTTCCTTCCTAAAAACCGTGGTAATTACTTTTTATGATATAATATTTGCGGTTTAAAGTCAAGAGCAAAGGAGTGCATGGGTGCAAGATTTTGTTTGAGGCAGGTGCAATCGGTATCAGCCAATGCTGCCGCCCTCTGTCCCGCTGTTTGCGGGACACTCCCGAAAGGGAGTACGCCACGAGATGTGGCGTAGAGGGCGGCGGCTTGTGTTGTTTATAGCGTTTTCAGTTAAATAAAAAACGGATAGCAGAGACGAAGCAACTGCTATCCGCTGTGGTTATGAGACGATATTAAAGAGCTACAATGGTGCCCTTTTCGGAGGAAGCGTAAGCTGCCTCAATGATGCTCTGAACCTGAATTGCCTCTTCGGCGGGAGATTCAAGGGGAGTACCCTCGAGAACGGAACGGCCAAAGCTTTCGATCTCACGGGTGTACATATTGCCGTATTCAAGACCTTCAAAGGTTGCGGCATCTGCGGAGGAGCGCTCCTGCTGTGCGTCGTAACCCTTGTCTTCAGCAAGGAGGATCTCGACGTTGCCGCCGTCAACCTGGCTGATGGTGCCTTCGGCAAGAATGCTGCCCTTGGTGCCGTAAATTTCAAGACGAGCCTTCTGGGAATCGTCGGGAATGTTGAAGTTGGTGTCCAGCAGAGCAAATGCGCCGTTGTCAAGTGCCATAATAACAGCAGCCTGATCGTCGGTCTCGTAATCGAAGACGTTGGTAGCGCAGAAAGCGCCGACACGCTGGACCTTTGCGCCGGTGATATACTGGATAAGGTCGAGGCAGTGGATGCCCATATCCATCAGAGCACCGCCGCCGCCAAGAGCCTTGACCTGACGCCATGCGCCTTCCATCTTGGGATACCAGCAGCTGAACTGTGCACGAACGGATACAACCTGTCCAAGGTTGCCTTCAGCAATGAACTCACGCATTTTGCGGTGAGTGCTGCTGAAACGCATGAGGAAACCTGCGCCGAGAAGCAGATTCTTCTCGCGGCAGATAGCCAGAACCTCGTTGCCCTCCTCAACGGTGAGGCAGACGGGTTTTTCAACAAGAATGTGCTTGCCTGCGTTTGCAGCGGCAATAACCTGCTCTTTGTGCACAAAAACGGGAGTTGCAATGTAAACAGCTTCAACCTCGGGATTGGCAAGAAGCTCATGATAATCGTTGTAGGCATATTTTGCGTTGTATTTTGCGCGAACCTTTTCGGCAACGCCGTCAGCGGTGTCCATAACGGCAACAAGCTCTGCGTTTTCAGCAAGCAGCATGCCGGGAATGGTTCTTCTGTCGGCAATTCCTCCGCAGCCGATAACGCCCCATTTGAGTTTTTTCATGGTTAACTACTCCTTTTTATTGGTTGTTGAACCGATTAGCCAACGATGTGTGCAGCGAGAACTTCTTTGAAAGCGTCGATGCAGCGCTGAATGTGCTCGGGCTTCCAGTTGGGATGGAGGAAGAGGGAGAGGGTCTCATCGCGGAGAGCCTTTGCCTTCGGGCAGAGAACGTTCTTATAGTCAACAGACTTGGGATTGGTGTAGCAAGCGGATTCGAAGGGGAATTTTGCGGAACCGAAACCGTTGTGTTCACGGTAAGCGCGCTCTTCGTAAGCTTCGGGCCACTGGATGCCGTAGCAGGGGATCTTCTTTGCGCCAAGCTCTTTAACGATATCGGCAGCCTTGCAGTCAAGAACGGAGGTGTCGAGGTTGATGGGATACCACCAATAGGAGTTCTTGCGCTCTGCGGTGTTTACGGGGAGCTTCTTGATGCCTTTGAGGCCTGTGAAAGCTTCGTCATACATAGCAGCATATTTAATACGGTTAGGCAGGTTCCAGCTCTCAAAGCGCTTGAGCTCGTTGAGACCGATGAGGGACTGCATCTCTGTCATACGGTAGTTGAAGCCGACACGGTTGTGGATGTAGGGGAGTTTCTCCTCAAGAGCCAGCATGTTCATTCTGGTGCGTACATCGTAGCCGTGATCACGGAAGGAACGGCATTCCCAACCTACGTTTTCGTCGTTGGTAACTACCATACCGCCTTCACCGCCGGTGGTGAAGTGTTTGCTCTGGCAGAAGCTGAAGCAGCCAACATCGCCAAGAACACCGCACTTAACGCCGTTATATTCGCCGCCGAAGCACTGTGCGCAGTCTTCGATAACTTTGAGGTTGTGCTTTTTAGCAATTGCAAGGATGGGACCCATATCTGCTACGCCGCCGTAGAGATGAACAACAATGATAGCCTTGGTGCGCTCGGTGATCAGCGGCTCGATGCAGTTGGGATCGAGGGTGTGATCATCGGTAACATCAGCGAATACGGGGATAGCGCCCGCCTGAACAACGCTGAAAGAGGAAGCGATAAAGGAATAAGAGGGAACGATAACTTCATCGCCGGGGCCGATGTCGAGAGCTGCGAGAGCAATGTGGAGAGCAGCTGTGCCGTTGGTGCAGGAGATAGCCATTTTTGCACCGATGTATTTTGCCCAGGCTTCTTCAAACTGCATACCTACGGGACCTGTCCAGTAGTTTACCTTACCGCTGCGCAGAAGGTCAGCAACCATATCGGGGGTCTCGGGTGCAAATTCGGGCCACATGGGGAATCCGAGCTCGGCAATGCCGGCGCCATTCATGACAACTTCTTCTTTTTTCATTGTAATTTCCTCCGTTATAATATTTGTGTATGTGCATGTTTTATTTGCTTATTTAAGTTCTTTGAGAAGTGCAACGGCACCCTCGATGATGTTTTCGGCAACGCCTGCAGCAAAGTTGGAGGTTCTTGCCTCATATCCGCCCTCAACATATGCATCCATTGTGGGGAAGTAGCCGATGGAGCCGTTGGTGAGGCAGCAGGGGCAGGTGAACTCAAAGGGAGAGCCTGCTTTTATGCCTTTGCCGATAGCGGTGAAGGGCTCGCCGGGGATGCCAAGATAAATGATGTTGCCAAAGCCCACAGCGGTGAGGGGAAGATCAAAATAATCGGGACCGTTTTCCAGTCTCTTCATGCGCATTGCCTCGGCAACTGCGGTGGTGAGCTCCATGCCCTCCCAGGGAAGGAGATGGTCATCGCCTCTCATGTGGATCTCAACGATCTTCTCTGCCTCGCGAACCTTCTCGGCACTTACGCGGCTGGAGGGGAGCTGAATAACTTTTCTGCCGAAAATAACGTTTCCGGGATCTGTCTCATCCAGCTTATCCCAAATCTGGAGCACGGCGCCTGCAATAACTCTGCCCATGTGGCGGGAGTGCTCGTAGCCTCTGGCAACGTCGTCAAAGGTGTCTGTCTCAAGACCGTTGAGGTCGCCGTTTTTAGCGTTTACGTTAACGTGGTTCACGTCGCCCTGAGCGCCGTTGAGGAAGATGCAGTTCACATCGTCCAGTGCCTTTTCAACTGTGCGGCGGACAAATCCGGGATAGTCGGCGCTGATCTTGCAGCCGCCGATGGTATCGGGGTGAACGGGGAAGTTGACAAGTGCAATGTCCTTGCCGCCCTCACGGACAAAGCGGACAAGCTGAACGGTCTCATCAACGTCACCGATGGGATGATCGATGTTGGGGTTGCCGACACCGGGGTTGGTGCGGACCTCGCCGGTCTTCATTCTGAAACGGCGAACGAAAGAAATTTTGGGAGCCTGAGCTCTGCCGGTGTAGACCTTTGTGGGTTTGAGGTCTGCAACAGCAGCAACTGCGGAATCCTCAATTCGTACGGAAAGCATCTGATCGTAGAGCTCGCAGGCGGGTTTTCCGGTTGCAAAGTCAATTCCGGTCTGCGGACCTGTATGTGTGTGTGTGCAGGCAATGAAAACAGCGTCTTCGGAGATGCCGCATCTCTTGGCGATGGCAGCTCTCAAGGGGTCGCAGAACTCTGTACTGAGATGAAGATTATCCACAGAAGCGATAACTGCTGTGTTTTCACCGTCGGAAAATGCAGCGGTATTCACCTCGAGATTATCCAAAACACCTTCGGCATAACGTTCTTGATAGTATCCGCTGATGGCAATGCCAAGCGGAGGGGTGATGTCTGCACGAGCAAAACCTGTCAAAAATGTTTTTTCCATAATAACCTCCCATAACTGATGAGTTGTTAAAAAATAATCAAATTGTTATTGCCAATTTTAAAAAAACTGTGCTATAATAATTATATTATATCTTTATCACAAAGTAAAGACAATATATTTTTGTGTGATGTTTTCTTCAATTTGTTGGAGGCACAGATGTTTTACGAATATTTCACAAACGTATACAGAGAAGAACCGATGCTCTGTTTTTGCGACAGGGACAAAGATCTCGAGCCGGGCATCCGCTACGGTCCCGTAATAAGAGACATATATATTATAGATTGCTGCACCGGAGGACGGGGCTCGGTCATCATAAACGGAAAAGAATTTGAGGTCAAGGCAGGGGATTGCTATATTCTTCTGCCGCAGGATACCATAATCCACACGGCGGATAAGGTGGACCCGAGAAGCGGTGTGTGGTGTGCAATAAACGGCGCAAGAGTGGGGAGAGATCTTGTGCGAGCGGGAATAACCTCTCAAAAGCCCTTTGCTCCGGCAGGGGCATTTGATGAGATCTGCGGATATGTGGAGCAGATGGTGCAGATGCGTGACGACACCGATCCCGGTGCAGAGCTGCGAGGCACCGCTTGTGTCTATGGCATATTGGGTGCGCTGCTGCGATACAGCGAGGCGGCAAGCGACAAAAATCTGTGGATACAAAAAGCCATCAGTATGATGGAAACTCACTATCACCAGCAGCTGGGCGTCACCGAGATCGCCAACGAGGTGGGGCTGGAGCGAAGCTATTTCTCCACCGTGTTCAAAAACCAAACGGGACTTTCTCCCCACGAATATCTCACAACGCTGCGCATCAAAAAGGCGTGCACCCTGATGGAAAACGACAATTTGAGCGTTGCGGAAACAGCCGCATCGGTGGGGATAGACCCCCAAAACTTTGCCAGGCTGTTCAAACGGGAGATAGGTATGACTCCGAGGGAATATAAAAAACAGATAGAGACAAAGGCATAAGGATAACTGAGCCCTTTTAGGCGGGCTCAGTTGTTTTTTGGAATAATTATTAAAATTCTAAAAAATTTTACTTACATCCAAGGGTTGAAATGTGGTAGAATAGAGATAAGAAGGGGTGGATTTTTATGTATAATGCAGGTGAATTGATAGTATACGGGAGCACGGGCGTGTGCAGAATTGTTGAAATAGCACCGATGAACCGCCCGAACATGAGTAAAGATACGCTATATTACACGTTGGAGCCGCTCTATCAGGACGGTATCATCTATGTTCCGGTGGATAACAACAAGGTGTTTATGCGCGACGTTATCTCCCGAGAGCAGGCAGAACAGATAATTGATATGATACCCAAAATTGAAGAGGCATACAAAACGTCGGATAAAAATGTGACGGATAATTTCAAAGAGGCATTTGCCTCTCACAACTGCACCGATTTGGTGGAGCTTATAGTATCGATATACAACAAAAAGCAATATGTGCAGGCGCACCACAGACAGCTGGGACAGATGGACGTGCGCTATATGAAACGGGCAGAAGAACTGCTCTACGGCGAGTTTGCCATTGCGCTGAACATTCCAAAGGAGAAAGTTCAAAGCTACATAGGAAAACGCATTGAAGAGATGAAAGAGAACGAGCCCAAAGAATAAACAAAACCGTGCGAAGAACTTCTTCGCACGGTAGTTTTTTGTTTATTTTTGTGCCCACACAAGCTTAACGCTGTCGTGTTTTTCGCCGGTCAGCCAGTCCACGTCGTCGGTGATCCAATCCATAATTTCAAGACCTCTTGTCTCCCATGCAATGGTAGCGGCAAGCTCTTCCTCGGTTTTTTCGTGGTCAAAGGCGCGGACAAGCTCGCAGTAGCCGAAGATGTAACGCTGTGTGTGCCAAATGGTGAAGTTGCTGTCGGGACCTTCACGCAGGGTATCGCCGTGGGAGGCGGCAAGCTCATCGTGGCGGCGCTTGTATTCCTCCTCGCAGCCGGGTTTAAGGCAGGTGGCAAACACTCTGTGGCGTATCAGCGATTTATCCTCACGCACAATGCCGATATCGCTGTACATCAGCCGCATAGGCTGGGTGAAGCCGTTGCCCAAAATTTCACCGCAGGCAGACACAGCATCGCCGAAAGCCTTCAGCGCAGCCTTGTCCTCATCGGTGAGGGTGTATTCCTTGGTTATCTCGTAATAGCCGAAAGCAAAACCGGAGACATACCAAATGGAGAAGTTGTCAACCCCACGCTTTTCGCAAAGGGCAGAGATATCTGCAGGCATATTATCAAACAAAGCTATAAAATCATCAAGAGCGCCGTTGTTGAGTTTAACAAGAAAAGGTTCTCTTTTGAGAATGGACATAAACAAGCTCCTTTCAAAGCAGAATATACATTGATTTTAACCCTTGGCGAAAAAAATGTCAATCGGTTTGGGGCAGGCAGAAAAAATAATAGCTTAAATTGCAAAAAGCGGATAAGTCTTTTCAAACTTATCCGCTTAATTCTTTTGTCAGTCGAGGTCGTTGCGTATAACATCCTCAAGGGTTTCGCCTTTTACCACAACACGGGAGCTGCCGCCGCTTACCATGACCACGGGAGGACGGGGGATGCGGTTATAGTTGGAGGACATAGAGTAGTTGTAGGCGCCGGTTGCAAAAACAGCAACAAGGTCACCGGGTTTGACCTCCTGCAGCTGCATATCCTTGCCGATGAGGTCGCCGCTTTCGCAGCATTTGCCTGCAACGGTAACGGTCTTGCTGCGGGGAGAAGCTGCATTCTTCACGGCAGAGATCTCATACTGTGCGCCGTAGAGAGCGTAGCGGGGGTTGTCGGTCATGCCGCCGTCAATGGAGACATAGGTGCGGATGGAGGGGATCTCCTTAACGGCACCAACGGTGTAAAGTGTGATGCCGGCAGGTCCGGAGATGGAGCGGCCCGGCTCAAAATAGAGCTTGGGTACATTGAGTCCCAGCTTTGCGCATTCGTTTTTAACGGCATTAGCAACGCACTCAATGTGCTTTTCATAGTCAACGGGCGTGTTGTTTTGGGTATATTTAATGCCGAAGCCGCCGCCGAGGTTGAGTCCGGGGATCTCGGTGCCCAGCTCGTCCTTGACCTTTTTCATAAGTCCCAGCATAATTGCGGAGGCATATTCGTATGGATCCACCTCAAAAATCTGGGATCCGATGTGGCAGTGCAGGCTCTTGAGGGTGAGGTGTTTGCAGGAGAGTGCGGCCTTGATAGCCTCAAAAGCTTCGCCTGTCTCAAGTGCAAAACCGAACTTACTGTCGATCTGACCTGTCATGATAAAGTCGTGGGTGTGAGCGTCAACGCCGGGCTTGATGCGGAGCATGATGCCCACATTTTTGCCTGCGGCTTCCGCAATTCCGTTGAGAGTTTCCAGCTCGGAGAGGTTGTCCACAACAACAGCACCGATGTTGCTGTTGACGGCAAACACAAGCTCGCTGTATTTTTTGTTGTTGCCGTGGAAGACGATGCGCTCTGCAGGGAAGTTTGCGCTGAGGGCGGTGAAAAGCTCTCCCTCGGAAACAACGTCAAGACCGAAACCCTCTTCTGCGGCAATTTTGCACATTGCCTTGCAGCAGAAGGATTTGCTGGCATAGAGCACAAGTCCGTTTCCGCCGCAGAAATTATCAAGGGCGGATTTATAACGGCGGCAGTTTTTGCGCAGAAGATCCTCGTCCATAACGTAGAGAGGAGTGCCGTATTTTTCGGCAAGCTCGGTGCAGTCAATGCCGCCAATGGTGAGATTGCCTTTTGCATTTACATCAATGTTGTCAGATACGAACATTTTAGTACCTACTTTCGTATAAAGAGATATAAAATATACAAATAGTATATAAAATTTTAGTCTTCGAGCACTTCCGACAGAATCTCTTTAAGTTCGGGAATGCCTTCGCCGGTCTCGGAGCTTGCCACGATATAGGTGATATCTTCAAAGCAGGGGATCTCATTTGCAAAACCTTCCATGCGTTCGGCACGCTGACGGGCAGAGATCTTGTCTGCTTTTGTGAAAACGATTATCATGGGGAACTCGTCTTCGATGAGATAGTTTATCATGTTGATATCGTCTTTGGAGGGGGCATGGCG
>JAFSHJ010000176.1 GCA_017440425.1 Oscillospiraceae bacterium
CTGCTGCATGGGCTGAGCATTCTCAAACCTGGAGAAGTGGGATTTTCGTGCCTGAGACTGGGGAGCCTTGGGCTGCTGGGGTTTATCCTCTTTTTTCTCCTGCTGGGGTTTGCTCTGCTGAGGCTTCTGCTGTTTGGGCTGCTCCTCTTTTGCAGGCTGTTTTTCACCCTTGGGTTTTGCGTTGTTTCTGTTATCCTGCTTTTTGCTCTCTGCAGGTGCAGGCTTTTTCTCCTGCTTCTTCTCCTGCTTGGGCTCTTCTTTTTTCTCCTCTGCTGTTGCGGAGGCAAAATATTCGTCAAAATTCTTTACCGCTGTCTTCTGGGTAAAGTGCTCCATAACCACATTGAGCTCCTCTTCTGTCAATGCAGTCATATGCTTTTTGGTCGTTCCGAATTTTTCTTCAAGGAGAGTGATTATCTCCTTTGCATCTGTTCTTAAGTCTTTTGCCACATCACTGACTTTATATTTGACTATCATTAAGCTCTTTCCTCCTCATTGTCGCTGTTGCTGCTGTCGCACGGTATAAGCTTCAAAATGCTGCCTGCCAATCCGGCGTCGGTAACTGCTGCGAGCCCCGCCTTTTTGGCCACTGAAAACCATATTTCGTTTATTGTTACCGGTATCTCTCTGAATTCCACATCCATTACCGAACACAGATACCTCATTTCGCCGGTGGTCTTCTGCGACATATCCTCTGCCGCAAGCACCAGACAGGCATCGCCTCCAAATACCGCTCTTTTCACAGGGTCAAAGCCAAGTGCCAGCTTCCCTGCTTTTCGACATATTGAAAGCAAGCCCAACAATCGTTCTTTCAAGCCTCAATTTCTCCTTCTATCTTTTCATATATCTCGCTTGGTATCTCACATTCCAATGAGCGCTCTATCTTTTTGGATTTAACCGCTTTTTTAAAGCACTCTTTGTCTCGGCAGATATATGCTCCTCTTCCCGACTTTTTGCCGGTCAGGTCGAGGGATATCTCTCCTTCGGGCGAACGAACGATGCGTACAAGCTCTTTTTTAGGCTTCATCTGCATACAACCGCTGCACATTCTCATAGGAATTTTTTTTACCTGCATAAAATGCAACTCCGATCATTAGTCCTCTGTGTCTTCGCCGTAGAATCCGCTTTCGGGACGGATGTCTATCTTCCATCCCACAAGCTTTGCTGCGAGACGTGCGTTCTGTCCCTTGTTGCCGATCGCCAGAGAGAGCTGTCCGTCGGGAACGGTTACTTTGCAGCTCTTTGCGCCTTCGGGATCAACCACAACAGAGAGCACGTTTGCGGGAGAAAGTGCTGCGGAGATGAATTCTTCCGGCTTCTCGGAATATTTTACAACGTCGATTTTTTCGCCGCCCAGTTCATCCACGATCTTTGCAACTCTTGCGCCTCTGGGACCGATGCAGGAACCGATGGCATCAACGTTTTCGTCCTTGCTGTATACGGCGATCTTTGTTCTGGAGCCTGCCTCACGGGAGACAGCCTTGATCTCAACCGTGCCGTCGTAGATCTCAGGAACCTCCATCTCGAACAGTCTCTTTACAAGACCGGGATGGGTGCGGGAGATCATGATTCTGGGGCCTCTCTCGTTGGCTGCAACTTCAACCACATAAACTCTGATGCGGTCGCCCTCAACCAGCTCTTCGCCGGGCATCTGCTCGGATTTGGGGAGTATGGTCTCAGAACCGTCTATCTCAACTGTAACGATGCCCTTTTTGGTGTCGATCCTTGTTACAAGGGCTGTTACGATGTCGTGCTCTTTGTTCTGGAAATCACGCAGCATCTGTCCTCTTTCCGCCTCGCGGATGCCCTGTCTGATAACGTGCTTTGCTGTCTGTGCTGCAATGCGTCCAAACTGCTTGGGCTGCAGGAGGATGTCTACGGTGTCGCCCACCTGAGCGGTTTTGTCAATTTTAACGGCTTCTTCGGGCACGATCTCGTTTGCGGGATCTTCCACAGTTTCAACAACTGTTTTTCTGATGGCTACCTCGAAGGTCTCCTTGTTCTTATCCACGTTGACGATAACGGTCTCAACGCCGATATAGTCGCGCTTTACTGCAATGCCGATGGCATTTTCAATTTTCTCCAGCAGATAATCTGCGGGGATTCCCTTTTCTTTTTCGAGCAGCTCAAGAGCTTCAAAAAACTCTCTGTTCATTTTTTAAAAATCATCCTTTCACTCTTCGTCCGTATCATCGAAATCACCGATATCTTCAAAATCATCGGCGAGTCTTATATATGCTGTTTCCGAAACATTGAAGCACATTTCAATGCCGTCGGAATCATCTTCGGCTTGCTGTAAAACTATGCTCACCTCGCCGTTTTCGTAACCGGAGAGCACGCCTTCGAAATCTCTTTCGCCGTTCTGCTCTTCAACGGGTCTGATAAAGCGCACGAGAACATATTCACCCATGCATTTTTCAAAATGCCAATCTCTGGTCAGCTCTCTCTCGATGCCGGGAGAGGAGACCTGCAGGCGGTAGCTGTCTTCGATGGGGTCTGCCTCATCCAGTAGCTTATCGCAGCGGCGGGACATATTCTCGCAATCGGTAATATTTATTCCGCCCTCTTTGTCGATTATGAGCTTGAGATACCAGGATGCGCCCTCTTTTTCGTATCTCACGTCCCACAGCTCCAGACCGAGTTCATCCGCCACCGGCTTAACGATATCCCATACGCGGTCTGCCGTTTTTTTGCCGCCGACATTCTTTTTTGCTTTTGGAGACTGATTAACTGCCACTTTTTTTACCTCCAACATAAACAAAAGAGCGGGGCGACCCACTCTTTCTTCCTTTACTATCAAACTTACAATAGCATTATACCACTTTGTACCGATAAATGCAAGCCTTTTTTGAAATTTAACGCTGTTTTTTTGCGGTAATTTACACTTATTTATTACACCTTTTGCTTTCACCTCCATATTTCCTGTAGCATATATTCAAAAAGAGTTGTTTGTGCTATAATATATTCTATAAAAGCCCTTTGACCCCCTTACCCCAACGGAGGCTGCAAATTGATTTTAATTATGCTTCAAAATCATCACGACGGTGATAATTCCGTGGATGAACTTTTTGAAAAACACAACATACACCTTTTTAATATCTCCTTCAAGATACTTCGTTCACACACAGATGCCGAGGAGGCTGTGGCGCGGACATTTTTAAAAATTTTGGAAAATTCCAAAAAAATTTTTAAATTACCCTGTCACAAAGTGCTGCCCTACTGCATTGTAATGGTGAAGAACGAATCTTTGATGATAATACGCTCCCGAAAAAAGCACATAACTTTCGATGAAGCCTTTGTGCAGGACTTTGAGGCTGATTCAGATATTTGGGATGCAATTATCACCGATGAAGAACAGGAACTGCTGAAATCCAACATTGACGCTCTGTCCGAGGATGACCGCACCTTTATTCATCTGCGTTATTACGAGGGCATGAGTTACAGCGACATTGCCGATTTTTTCGGCATAACAGAAGACTCTGCGCGCAAACGCAACTCACGCATTATAAAACGCTTGAAAAATCTTTACAAGGAGGACTACAACCTTGAATAAAAGTTTTAAAGACAGCTTATGTTCCGTGGTTAGCTCTGATGAGATTTTTGCCAAATATGACTCCTGCACCGTAGAATACGGCAACCGACATCTCTCCGACCCGGAGACAGAGCAGCTTGCAAAAAAGATCTCCCTTCTCCCCGAACATCTTCAGAATATAATTTATGCCAAATACTGTTTCGGAATGTCTCCTGCCGAAGCTGAAGCTGCCTATGACACGCAGCATGCCAAGGGAAAGCTGTTTTTTGCGGTAAAACTCCTCAACCGCGCCGCTGCAAACGGCGAAAACCTTCTTGACAAAGCCTCCTTTGCCGCCGCAAGCGAGCTTGCTCTGCAGAAATATGTGTCTGCCGAAACTTTCGACAATGTTTCCCCCTATTATTCCAAAGAGTTCCGCAAAAAACTCAAAAAAATCAAAACAGCACAGCCCAAATTCAACAGAAAAGTTTTGTCTGCTCTGCAGCGTGCCGCCGTTGTTGTTTTGGTCTTGTTTATCGGATTTTCCACCACTATGGTTGCAAATGCCGAGCTTCGCGAAGCTGTCTCCAACTGGTTTATAACGCATTTTTCTGACCACTCAAGTTTTCAGAGCTCTGACACCTCAAACAATGTAGCTGACATCAACTTTGACGATATAGTTATCGGTTATGTGCCGGATGGGTTTGAATTGGAAAAACGGGATACAGACAAAAATTCATTTTCTTGCACTTATTTAAATGACCACAATCATATTCTATATATTCTGCTAACCGATACAAAGTCTCCTGTTTCTATTAATACCGAGAATGCAGAAATCATAAAAAAGCCCTATAAAAACACTACTGCTCTATACTGGACACAGAGTGATA
>JAFSHJ010000177.1 GCA_017440425.1 Oscillospiraceae bacterium
CCGCTTACGCAGCAACCTATCCCATTGCTCTGCTGGCGATCGTTCTTGTCTCCCAGTTCCTGCTGGTACTTCTTTAATTAAAAATCCTCAAAAGAGGATGAGAAAACCCTCTCAGACATTGTCTGAGAGGGTTTTTGTTTTAGTTGCGGAGCGTATCGGGATTCCAAAGGGACAAGTCCCTTTGGCGCCGACTGCGTAAGTCCCGACATCCGCAGATGTCGGAATTTCATCTGTTTGCGCACTGCGCAACATAAAATAATAAAACAAATGCCATCCAAAGGATGGCATTCTAAAAGCAGTAATTCAACAAGCAGTTTCCTCCGTGGACGGAGGCTCTGCATTAGAACTCGTCCCAGATAAATTCGCCTGCAAACTCAACAACTTCGCCGTTGAACTTGCACTTGAAGAGGTATACACCGTAGAGCTCCTCGCTCTCAGCGGGGTCGGTGCAGACACCCTGGAAATCGTAGTGCTCACTTCCGCTCTGGATAGCCCACTTCATCATATTCCACTGCATATAGTCGTTGGGGTGGAACTCACGGTAATCGTTGGAGGAACCGCCGTAGATGTGAGCGGTCTTGCCTGCATAGGTGACAGTGATGGCGCCGGAAACGGGCTTGCCGTCATAGTAGCACATATAGAGGCGGACGTCGTCGCCGTAAACATCGATGAAGTTTTTGAGATAGGACTTGGGACGGATGGAAAAGCTCTGGCGCTCACCGGTTTTGGAATAGACTTCGTAGAAGTCATCGATGCGGGAGCTGTCGCAAATTTCGCAGGTGACACCGCGGCGCTCCGCAAAGCGGATGTAGTAGCGGGTCTTGCGGTCAAAGTGGAGGAAGAGCTCCTCTTCGGTCTTGCCCTTGAGTCCAAGAAGCATATAGTTTTCACGGGTCTGGATGGTCTCGTGGAATTTTGCACCGGGAGTGAACTTGAAGCCGAGAGATGTGAAGATGTCGATGCCCTTTTGGTCGGATGCAAGAATAAAGGGGTCAACCTTAAAGATGTTGGCATTCCACTCTTTGCCAAGCTGTTTTACGCCTTCAAGCAGGTCAGCAATGACGTCACGGTCGTAGTAATCGCAAACGGGTCCGCGGGGGGCATACATCAGGGCATAGCCGTCCTTTTTGGCATTGGGCAGGATAAGCACCAGCATAGAACCGACAATTTTACCGTCTGCATCCTCGGAGACGATGACGGCGCTCTCCCAGTTGGGCTTTACCTTGGGCCAGCGGATGGACTGGGTAAAGCTTCCGTTTTTATGGTTTTTAACAAAGTTTTCGTATTCTTCAAAGCGTTCGGGAGTGAGTATACGCATTATACAGCCATCCTTTGCAAGTTATTTTTCTTCTGCGGGTTTGTTTTCTTTGGATTCATCAGATTTGGCAGGCTTTTTTGCAGCGCCGGTGTGGTTCTTTTTGGCACGCAGCCAGCCGATAATGGAGTAATAGGTGTGTCTTGCGGAGTTGGCGGTGTTGAACACCCAGGTGTAGAACTTGTTGGTAACATAGTCAAACTCGCCGACATAGCCGAGGATCTCGCCGTTGAAGCCTTTTTTGAAGCGGTAAACACCGATCATGGGGCTGTTGGGGTCGGCATTTACGGGAATGCCGAGGAAATCATAGAGGAAGCAGTTGCCCTCGATGGCCCATTTGATCATAGACCACTGCATGAGATAGTTGGGCATCACGTTGCGGTATTGGTTATCGGATGCGCCGAAAACATACCAGGTTTTGCCGGCCATCTGCACGCAGATGGCACCGGAAACGGCGACGCCCTCGTAGAAGCACATATAGAGGCGGAGCTTGTCGCCGAAAACGTCCATCATTTTTTCAAAGTAGGAGAGGGGACGGGGGATGAAGTTGTCACGCACGGCGGTGACCTTCATCAGGCGGTAGAATTCGGGGAGATAGGATTTATCGCAGATTTTGCACTCAACACCGTGCTTCATGGCAACACGGATGTTGTAACGGGTCTTCTGGGTGAAGCTCATCAGCACTTCGTCTTCGGTTTTGCCGTAAATATCGGTGAGACCGTAGTTGAAACGCACCTGAATGGTTTCGAAATCCTTCTTGCCGGGCTCGTAGGTGTAGCCGAGGTCGGTAAACTCACGGATGGTCTCCTCGTCTGTCTCACGGACACAAGGGTCGACCTTTATCATAAAGCCGCGGTGGAGCTTTGCAACCTCTTTTGCACCGTCAAGCAGGTCTTTCATAACAGCTTTGTCGTGATAATCGCAAACGGGACCGTGGGGAGAATAGAGCAGATTCCAACCGAAAACGGGCAGTTTCTGCATAAGAATGAGCATTGCACCCACAATTTCGCCGTTTTCGTTGCGGGAAACAACAATTTCGTGTCCCCAGTTGGCCTTGAGGTCTATCCATTCAAGAGATTGGGTAAAGTTGCCGTTTTTGTGCCAGGTCTGCTGTGCAAAATCTTCAAATTCCTGATATTTTTCCTTTGCAAGTATCTCCATTGCTTCCGTCCTCCATTGTGCGGATTATATTAATAGGGTATGTATTTGTCTACGATAAGCTTGGCTGCTTCAATATCATCGACAGCGAGGTAGATGATATATTCACCTTGGGTGTAAATTTCGGCGTTAAGCATAATAGCGTGGGCATCGTTGACGTCGTAATGCTCAAAGAATTTTGTACGGGAATCCTTTCGCTGGCGAAGTGCCTCAAGCACCGCATCTTTATAGCCGGCGATGGGTTTGATTATGCAGATATCCCGCACACCGTAGATGCCATCGGTGTAGATGATGCGGTAAAAATCGATTTTGATGGGGTCAATGAGAAAAATATTTTGGAGATCGTCGTCGTTGGCAACGATAAGTCCTTTGTATTCGCTGTCGCCGTAGAGCTCGTTTATAATGCTGCCGATCTTTGTCTCGGGAGCTCTTATGTTGAGGGCGGTGTTGTCGGATTTGGAGGATGCGGCGTCATCTTCATCCTCCTCGCCTGGAACAAAGGGGAGGATATCCGTTGCATTGGCAACGTCCGAGATGCTGTCATTGAGCTTATCGCAGCTGCAGAATGCGAGAAGAGTTGAGAGGATAAGTGCAAAAACAGTAATGCGGAAGAGTGTGGTTTTGGTGGCGATATTTGAATTTGCGAACCGCAAACAGGGTCACTCCTTTTCAAACGAAAGCGCGGCAGCCCGCGTACAGACTGCCGCTATTTTATATTATACGATTTTTTGTGGCAAAGGTCAACCTTTTGGGAAGAGGTTTAACAGATAGTTTAAAGAGAATGGGATTTTGGTTTAGTTGTTTTGATAAACACTTGAAATCTGCAGAAAAAGAGTGTATAATAAAAGCGACAACTGAACAGACGGGAGCTTGTAAACAGGCTGAGAGGAAGGTGTGACCTTCGACCGATAACCTGATTTGGATAATGCCAACGTAGGGATGCCTGACATATAAGTATTTTCACGGGAAGTTACCAAATCGGTAGCTTCCCGTTTTTTGTTACAGAAAGGATGATGAAAATGAGAAACTATGCAACACAGATGGATGCCGCAAAGCGAGGTATCATCACAGAAGAGATGAAGGCGGTGGCAAAAAAGGAATACCGCACGGAAGAAGAGATAAGGGCGCTGGTTGCGGAGGGAAAGGTTGCAATTTGCGCCAACAAGCTCCACAAATGCATTGAGCCCAACGGAGTTGGTTCAATGCTGCGCACCAAAATAAACGTGAATCTCGGAGTATCAAGAGACTGCAAGGATTACGACATTGAGATGCAGAAGGTGATGGCGGCGGTGAATATGGGTGCGGAGGCAATAATGGATCTCTCATCTCACGGCAACACACAGCCATTCCGCAGAAAGCTGACAGGTGAATGCCCTGCAATGATAGGCACCGTTCCCGTTTATGACAGCGTTATACACTATCAGCGGGATCTCGCCACCCTTACCGCAAAAGATTTTATCGACGTGGTGAGGCTGCACGCAGAGGATGGCGTGGATTTTGTGACGCTGCATTGCGGCATCACACGCAAAACCATTGAGCAGATCAAAAAACACAAGAGAAAGATGAACATCGTCTCCCGAGGAGGCTCGCTGGTGTTTGCGTGGATGAGTATGACGGGGGAGGAAAACCCATTCTACCAATATTTTGACGAGATACTTGAGATCTGCCGCGAATATGACGTGACTATCTCTTTGGGAGATGCCTGCCGCCCCGGCTGCCTTGCCGACGGAAGCGACGTCTGCCAGATTGAAGAGCTTGTCCGTTTGGGAGAGCTGACCAAGCGGGCCTGGGAAAAGGATGTTCAGGTGATGGTGGAAGGTCCGGGACATATGCCTATGGATCAGATCGAGGCGAATATGAAGATACAGCAGAGCATCTGCATGGGTGCGCCCTTTTATGTGCTGGGTCCCATCGTCACAGATATTGCGCCGGGTTACGATCACATCACGTCTGCTATCGGCGGAGCCATTGCAGCGGCAGCGGGAGCGGCATTTTTGTGCTATGTCACACCTGCGGAGCATCTTGCGCTGCCAAACGTGGATGACGTTAAGCAGGGAATAATTGCATCACGCATTGCCGCCCATGCCGCAGATATCGCAAAAAAGATACCCCATGCAAGAGATGTTGACGATGCAATGGCAGATGCCCGCCGCACTTTTGATTGGGAGAAACAGTGGGAATGCGCCATCGACCCCGTTACTGCAAAGGCTATTCGGGACAGCCGTGCCCCCGAGCAGGAGGACAGCTGCTCGATGTGCGGCAAGTTCTGTGCTGTGAGAAGCATGAACAAGGCGCTTAACGGCGAATATATAGACATTCTGTAAAACAAAACTCCTCCGCAGTTTGCGGAGGAGTTGATTATTGTTAAATCAAAGAAGCGCATTGTTGAACTCTTCAATAAAGCGTTGCTGCTCGTCAATGGGGCAGCCTGCCTGCACAAAGCAGTTGTAGCGGCCGTCTTCGCGGCGGGCAAGCCTTGCAAG